>JAUWBH010000018.1 GCA_030605085.1 Promethearchaeota archaeon
ATTAGCTTGATTTTTTAAATCATTGAATTTCTGATTTAACGAATCCACTACATTTAATAATTTATTTCCTTCTTCTTTCAAATAACTAAAGTGTGATTCAATAGGAGCTACAGCATCTTCAAACACTTTTGATTTTACTAAATCTTCGCTAGTAAAAAATGTGTTTTTCTTTATAATATCCTGCAAATTTATTTCAAAGGTTTTAAATAGTGTTGTTGCATTTTCAATGAGTTTCTTCTTTTCCTCAACTTTCCAAAGATCAATTTTATCGTGTTCTATTTCTATTTGTTTCTTTATTTCTTCATCGTCAATCATATCCATAGTTTTTGATATTTGAGACTTGTAACGTAAATCAATGTCTTTAAGTTTCGCATTAAGATTTGAAGTCCATTTTTTTATATTTTCACTGATCAAAGAAACTTGAGCATCCCATCTTGATGCATTTCCTTTCATTGTATCTATTGTTGATCGAAACTTTTCAGCAATATCTAAAGCAGTTTCTGTTGTTAAAATTGAATCTAATTGAGAAAATTCGTTTATAGATTGATTATTTATGTTAGGTAATAACACTGATAACGCTTCAAGATGCTGAGGATTTAGTAAGGCGTTAATTGTAAGATTCTGATATTCAGATTCTTCCCCAACCCCTACATCCTCTGCTTCTGTATCCTTGTATGTTAAAATCTCAACGATACGATCCATTAATTCTATTTCTGACCTTCCATCTACATTTCTCAATATGTGACCTATTAAAGGCTGTCTTGGAGAATTAGTGAACTTTCCTTGCTTTGAAAATATAAATAATCCATCAAGAATTACATGAGTTGACGTTGTTCCTTGAATACTTAAAAGTGGCCATAACAATTTCGAAAACGATGTGATTTTTTCGCCTCTTTTTAAATCTTTCGTTAGGAGATAAAAAACTAGTGCTAATTCTTCATTTTCATAGATATTTGGGGAATCTATATTTTTTTTAATAAGAAAGGGTAATACGAACTGATTATAATGAATCGACATGATCTCATTCTTTTTAGTAGTTTATTGGTTTTTTTACTTTTATAATAAATCGGTTTAAATTTATAAATTTGGTTTTTTTAATTTTTTTAAAGTTGAGATGAAAATTTTTAATAAAAAAAAAAAATTGAAAAGATCCTTTATTCTTTTTACTTTAATTGTTATTTTAATTGTTCGTAATTATTAGCTATAACGATAATTAATAATGATCCCAAAATCATTAGTGGGGGAACGGTTGCTCCTATATGATGCCATCCAACTGATTCAAAAATACCTTGAGCTATTCTACCAGCGTAATAAATGAAAAATCCAATGGCATTTAGAGCGTAGGATTTTCTCAACACTCCAAAAGTTTTCCACGCTAAATAAACGAATATAAAGGGAATTATTGCGACGAAGGCGATAATTAGAAGTAAAAATATAAATCTTCCAAGAGGGTATGGTCCAAATCCTATATTAATTGTTTGCACATTTATGTCGTAATCGTATTTCTCTATTAGCTCGGGATCGATTAAAAGATTGTCTGGTAAGATTAACGCTAGGATACTGACGAAAACAGGAACGGCAATTAGTACTATTCTTAAAAACATTTTCATTTTTGGACCTAAATTGAATTTTTCATCGTTTCTTTTAGCAGTCTTCTGATCTAATTCCGTTTCTGGTGGAAATAACAGAATTCCTAATAAACCCATAGCACATGCTACTCCAATCCACGTAAAGAAGGTAGCTAATCGATAATAAAGCATTAAAAGTGAGATTAATTCACCCTTTTCCAAAGTGCCTTCAAGTTCTGGAATATAGAAATAATAACCGATGAAAAACGCTCTACTTACTGCAAAAGATAAGAATAATAACGAAAAAAACAACCAATATAATTTTTTAGAAGTTCGGTATCTCATGATTAAAAAATACGCAAACAACAAAAAATAATAACCTATTATTACGAAATATAAACTGGATTCTATAGCGTCCCAAAAATTAAAGAATCTAAAATTTTCCTCGTAAGGTGCCTGGTAAACCATATTAATCAGCTTTTATTTGGGTATATGACTTTAGTAATTTTATTAATTTTATTTCTAGTACAACATTTTTATTTTATCTTAAAAAATGATAATAATATTATCTTTTAATTACTTATATTTTTTTTTCAATCAATCAAACAAAATTCTAAAATTACAAATATTATTAATAATTCTAAAAGCTATTAAATAGGTGTTTTTATTACAAAATAACGAAAATAGAAGACAATATCGAAAATTTAACAGTCTGCTCTGCCATCGTGGTCCTAGACACCCTATCGGCTGAAAAATATTTTTAAAAGATTATTAGCTATATTATTAAGGAATAATTGCGTAATTAAATTAGAACTATTATTCTTTCAGACTTTATATAAGTATTTTTAATTGAATGACTTTTGAAAAATAAAGAAATCTAATTTTTAAATAAATATCCCGTCTCTACTATATTATAAGTCATAATTTAATCTAATAATCATAATAAAAGCAAATAAAGTATTTTGAAAAAATTTCTTAATCTTAAGATTATCCAAAGATTAACATTTTGTGAGAAGAGTGAAAAATTCTGGAAAAATCTCTACAACATTAAATTATTAATTTTTTTTCTTTAAGCTCAAGAATATAAGGATTAGATAAATCCTAAAAATACAAATATTATTAATTACTTATCAGACATAATAAATAAAGATTTTTGGAACAATTATGAAAATAGTAGATAATATTGAAACATTTAATTCCCTATTAAAAAGGCGCGGGTTCGTCTGGGGTCCCGAACCGGAAATTTATGGAGGATTCGCCGGTTTTTATTCATATGGACCTGCAGGAATGGCGCTTAAAAATAATGTTTTGTCACTTTTTAGAAGGGAGTTACGTGCTTTCGGATTCGGTGAAGTTGAATGTCCTACGATTATGCCTGAAATAGTCTGGAAAGCATCAGGTCATTTAGACAGATTTATTGACCCTGTTCTAAAGTGCGTGAAGTGCAACACACTCCATAGAGCTGACAAATATCTTCAAGAGATGTTGCCTGATATTATGATTGATGGATTATCGTACGAACAAATGAAAAAGTTGGTTGATAAGCATAATATTATATGCAAAAAATGTGGAACACCGTTTAATAAAATTGAAGAATATAACTTAATGCTAAAAACCACAGTTGGAGCCGATTCGGTTGCTTATCTCCGTCCTGAGACTGCCACTACAACATATCTGCTATTTAATCGGCTTGATCAAGACGCTAGAAGGCAATATCCTGTTAAGATCTTTCAATACGGAAAAGCTTATAGAAATGAAATATCTCCAAGGCAACAAGTTCTCCGAATGAGGGCTTTTGATCAGTTTGAGCTTCAATTATTCATAGGAAAAGAGCAAGAAATGAATTTCGATGAGTATGGAGAAATTAAAAATAACAAATTACCGCTATTAGATTGGAAGCTTCAAGAAAGAAATATTGATAAGCCAAATCAAGTATCTTTAAAGGAAGCACTTAAAAATGGAACTTTGAAAAAACCAGCGTATGCTTATTGTCTCTATCTTGGTTATTACTTAACAAAAATATTAGGGTATCCTGACGATGTTATCCGCCTCCGACAGCATTCTCCAAACGAAAGAGCCCATTACGCAGACGATGCGTGGGATTTAGAAATCAATACAACGCAGTTTGGATGGGTTGAGATTTGTGGAATACACGATCGAACGGACTACGATTTGAGACGGCACGGAGAATTCTCTAAGCAGAAGTTTGAAATTGCTATGGGCTCAGATCCTAACGTAAAAGAAATACCTCAGATTCTTGAAATAGCATTTGGACCTGATAGAATAATTTATACTTTACTTGAGAGCGTTTTCAATGTAGAAGACGGTCGAATTAATTTAAAATTAAATCCTATTTTAGCTCCTAATATGGTTGCCGTTTTCCCGCTCGTGAAAAATAAAGAAAACATAAGAAATCTTGCTCTAAAAGTTCACAAAAATTTATTACATAATCGAATAAATTCCTTCTACGATGAAGCAGGAGCTATTGGCAGAAGATATCGTAGGCAAGACGAAATAGGCACGCCTTTTTGTATTACTATAGATTACGATTCGTTGGAAGATAATACGGTCACACTAAGAGAAAGAGATACTATGGAACAAATAAGAATTGATATTTCGGAAATACCCGAAAAAATAAGAAATAAAATAGTTTAAAAATAATTTTTAAATAATTTAAAGGAAAACTGATAAAACTATATCTTTTTCTTCTAAAATTAAAAAAATTTTTTATTGAATATATTTTTTAAAAATATAACCTTGGTTAAAATATAATTCCACAGAAAAAAAGGAGTTTGATGAGTTCTAATAATTTCTTGACTTTTAGCGTAAGAGCAAAATCAAGGAAAAAAAGTAAAAGAATTATTAAATTGTTTTGTTTTTTTTTAGTATTAGTTTTTGTATTAAACTTTTTATACATTAACGATAGCGCTAAAAATTATAATTATTCTAATAATGAAAAATTTCCCCAAGAAAAAGAAAAAATTGAAAAAAATCCTTGTAATCCAGAAATAGCTGCGGGTATTGAATTGCTTCAAGACCCATTTACAACAAATTTTAGTAATATATGGGACTTTTTTGGAACTAACTATAAATCAGATTTACCCTACGATATATCGACTTATTTTCGATATAGTAATAGTTCAGGAGGTATTACTGACGATACAGTATTTTCAGAAGATAACTTACTACTATATAAATCGTTAGTAAGAGAAAATTACGATGAAAGTGAAATTTACCAGATGTATAAAGAATTAAAATCAACTCCTCTATGGTATAGCGGAAATATCAGTCAATTTAACTATGGATTTGTAAGCTCAATTGATAATTCTTCGGGTGTTATTGATACTAATAGACGCCTAATCGACAACTTGATGCCCATTTTTCTTTTAATTAAAAACAACGCCACATTATCACGTTCGACGGAAGTAATAGAGATTTTTGAGCTTATCAATTCATCTCAATTTTGGGACAGCGTTAACAAAGGATTTTACGAATATAATTCCTCTATTGACGGATATAAACATACAATGAGCAACTTATACGCAATCTTAGCAAACATTCTTATTAATCGCACGTCGTCGGATAGCAATATCAAAGAAGACGCATCTAATATGGCAAGCCAAACTATGTCAAAACTTATGGAAAATATGTGGGAAACAAATGATGGGGGATTCGGACACGAAGCATGGAAAGACTGGGGACCTGTTACAGGAGGGAATATTAAATATTTAGAAGTAAACGCTTTAGGAATAATTGTGCTGTTAGAGTATTGGGTAGAAACAGGTATGGATGAAGATTCTACATATTTTAAGAACGCAACAATACTTTATAATAAAATCAATAAAAATTTATGGAATTCCACGTTTAACGCCTTTGAAAATCGTTCCGACTATGAGTGGAAGCAAGATAGTTTAGTTGAACAAGCAATAGACCTTGAAGCAAACGCAATGATGATGCGCGCATGTTTAAAACTGTTTGAATATACTGGAAACATGACTTATTACGATAAAGCGTTTGAATTGTTTGGATCTTTGGAAAAATATCTGTATGATGACAACTTAAACGCATATAACTACTCGGTTGGAGAAGTAAGTGAATTAATTCATAACGAAAAAAATTTTCACGCTAATCTAAAATTATGTGAAGCCTACTTAGAAGCTTTCGAAATTTATAACAGTACTGTTCTAGAAACTATTACAGAAGAAAATCCATACCTAATTATAGGTCAAGACTCCTTGAATGTAAACTGTAGTTATCTTTTTGAAAAAACCAACGAATATTATTACGATTTTACAATAAAATATAATATGACATCCGCAAATATTACTTATATCATTAGATACCCCAATAAAACAATTATCAAAACTGAAAATGATTACTTTGATGACACCAATACAACCCTTTTAACTTACAATATTACGGAAAATCTACCATTAGAGAATGGTTATTCTGTATATATTTATGCCAATACAACTAAATTTGGCATGGCGTTTACTACAATATATTTCAACGTGATATCTGGTTTGAGAAACGATCCAATTATCGGATTAACAGATTCAATATATCAAGATCAAACTATAAATGTAGAGCTACCAATCATAAGCAATCGTACATCTGATATAAATTTAAATGTGTCTTTAGAGGGTGAAGGGATAGAGACTTTTACTAATAACGATAACGACATATTATTTAAAAACGGTTCAGTTACACCAGTTACTACATCAGTATTTTTTAACATCACTGCTAAAAACGATGCTCCTCCAGGACCAAATATAAAACTATATTTTAAAATTAAAAATGGAAGTAAAATATATTTAGAAGTTACAGGTGAAATTGAAATTTTAAATGCTCTAGAGTATAGTAATTTGATATACAGTAAGAAAATCGTAAGTGGAGAGAGCATCCAAGTTAATTTAGACTTAAAAAACATATTAACGAGCGAGAAACAATCTTTAGAGATAAGCTTTTCTGGAACTTATATAGAAGATGAGGAAGAATCCGAGACATTAGATGAGCAAGAAACAAAGTCAGTATCATATAGTATTAGAACTGACGATGATATTGATGAAGATTCCTTTGAATTTAACATGACAATCTCAAAAGGGAATACTATAATTTATACTGAAACTTTATCAGCAGAAATTCTTCCAAGATTGGAAGTTGTTAGCATTTCATTTCCTAAAAAAGTTCCTCAAGGAGTGCCTGCTTATTTCGTTATAATTATTCAAAATAACGAGGAGGCCTCAGAAGAATTCACATTATTCATTAACGGAGAAAAAATTAAAACTGAAACGGATGAGTTAATTTCTGGTGAAAATAGAATAGAAGGATCCTTTATACCTACACTAAATCCTTACGAATTTGGAACTAAAGTTTATAAAATAGAGATTGAAGATGGCTCGGACAAGTCGATAGTAACAGATTATTTTGAAATTGAAATAGAATTGTCATCGGTTAATTTAGTGGTCTTTTATTTGGGTCCAATATTAGTTATTATTGCAATTATTTTAATCTACAAGAATAAAGATATAAAGTTTAAATTATTAAGGAGATAAAGGAGGAAAATAGATTGAAATATAGAAAATTCTGCACAATTCTACTCTTTATTGTTGTCTTCGGCTATTTTATTGGATTTACATTACTTACCAATAATGAAAATCAAAAGATAAATTTTAATCAACACGACGATGACGAAACTGAAGACATTGGTAAAGAGCTTAACCCAAAAACTTTGGGATATTTAGATCCTTTATCTTATTCTAAAATAGACCAAAACGCTACAATTGTCTATAGATTATTTCAATCAATTAATTTTACTGTTAACGTTTCCGAATTCACTAGTATGGGTGCGGATTACACGGTTATGCAGATATCCTTTACAAACAATTCGATTGTAGATTATAACATGAGTTATATACAAGATACCAATATGAACTTTACATACGTATACACGCCAGAATATAACGCTCCATTAGGTATGCAAAAAGTGAACTTTTTGATTTACAACGAATCAGATGTTCGATTAAACGCAAACACAACATCTACAAATTTCACAATAGTATCAAACTATATGTCAGATATATCTTCGGCAGCCGAATATTATAGAGGTGATTTTCTAGTTGGCGAATTGATTGTTATGGATTTTCCCGATTATAGCTTTAAATGGAATCTAACTGTTGTAAATAGTTCAAGCAAGGTTAATCAAAAGAATTTATTCGATATTGGAAATAATCTAAATCGGTTTAGTTTTGCTATAAATGAAAGTTTCGACCAATTGAATCGCTTTTACTATGTGAAAGTAAATATTTCAGATTTAGATAAAAGTATAACGAAAGCTGCCTATTTTCAATTTAAAATATTGAATCTAAATCCAATAATAGATACATCATCAATCAAATTTTCACCTTCTAAAGTCTATAGGGAAGAAGAATGTACTGTTATTTTGGATGTTAGTGATGTTGAAAGTTCAACATCAGTTGAAATGACTCTTGAAGATCCAGAAGGTGAAAATGAATATTATGCTTTAAAATACTCAAATGGTATGTTTAGAAGAACTTTTAAAATAGATAATGAAAAACCAGCGGGATTATATAGAGTTGAATTTACGGCATCAGATAGAAATGGAGGGTCAAATTCGTATGATACGGATTTAACTGTTAAAAATAATGAACCAGATATAAATAGCTTCAAAGTCAATAATTATACTCAAGATGAGCGCGTATCGATACTATATGGAGAGGATTTAATTTTTCACGATTTTGATATAGAAGACGAGGAAGGAATCGCATATATAAAAGTTGCGCTCTTAAATGAAAATGATGAATGGTACAATATAACGAGAGAATTTAATGAAGAAGAGGAAGATATTGAAGATATAGAGATTTCTATTAGAACAGTTGAATTAATAACGGGAACTTGGGAAGTACACATGTATGTAACTGATACAGATGGTGCAATTAGCGGGCTCGGTTCTGATTATGATGATGCTCCTCAAGAAATAACCATCGTTCCGGACTTGTTAAGTGGTATCTTTCCTTGGATTGCATTTACAGTCGGATTAGGACTTGGTGGTGTTGCTGGTATTGGACTAGGCTATTATAGAATTAAATCCAAAAGGCTAGAACCGAAAGTTCCAAAAGAGAAACCTCCTAAAGAGCCAAGAAAAGGAAAACCAGTTAAAAAAGAGAAACCAGTTAAAAAAGAGAAACCTGAGAAAAAGCTGATTAGAGAAGAGAAACCCGAGAAAAAGGAACCACGAAAAATAACTCCTAAACGAAAAATAAAAAGAAGATTATAAGAAGATTATAAAAAAGGAAGAAAAAGAACAATTTTTTTTTTCTAAACTTTTAGTAGTTTTTATCCTAATCCAAGTTCATGAAGTTTATATTGAAATTTACCTAGTTTTCCTCCGTAATTTCCAGCAGAAATTCGATTAACACCTGAAACTTTTACAGCAGCTTCAATTCCTAATTTCATTGCCTTTTTAATCGCATCTTCAGTAGCTCCATCCAATATTATTTCGTACACACAATTATCTCCTTCTTTAAGCGCGGAATTCTCTGATTTTGTCCTTAAAGTCGGACAATAAGCGTCGTTTGTAGATGCTCCAAGAAAACTATATTTTGAACCAACTTTAGATCCCGATCTGGCTATGCCTCCAGGAAAAGCGGCTATAACATTTTCAACATCTTTTATCGCTTCTATTGATTTTTCAGCGGCCTCTAAGGTAGAATCTTGGTCCTTTCCAATAATTAAAAAATTCCCTCCAGCAATCCCTTTTCCTATTTTCATCATGCCTTGACAGATAAATTCACCATCCATTACAGGAATTTTCCAAGTCTCAAAAGGATAAACGCCTTCAATTTTTTCTTCAAATTTATCTCCATAATATCTTAAATTTGCCCCTATTTTTACTTCAAACTCTTTAGCAGGGTCCAAAGATTCGTTTAACGCATCAAAGCAAGCAGTAGTAGGACATGTTAAAACGCATTGACCTAAGCGATTCATTACAATATTACCAATCTTCTTCTTATCACCCACAAAATACATTATTATAGCCCCTGGACGCTTATCTGGGGTTCTATCGGCATGAACAACCACATCTAAAGCGGTCTCTGCGTCACAATGAATAGTAGACGTTCCATAACCCGTAGCTATTTGTGCTGCAATCTTAACCCATTTCTCGTTTTTAGCAGTTACTAAAACTCTCGCAAAAAAGCTCCCAAATGCCTCACAGTAAGTATCCTCGATGTAAACACCATTTAATTCCATTTCATTATCAACTCTTTTTAATTTTTTTAAGTTAGTTTTTTCATTAATTATATTTTCTTATAGTCAAAAAAATCAATAACATTTATACTAAATATTATCAAATAAAATTATTTTTGTAATTATTTCGAAAATACTACTGTAATCAGAAAGTCTTTACGCTATAGACGCTTAAATGCTTTAACTCAATATTGACATACTGAGGAGTTCCCTCAATAGTAGAAAAGATTTCTCGTATCGCGAATGGGAGAGTATAACTGAAAGCCCGTCCAGCGCAGTTCTGGGTGACGCCCTTTCGAAGCAGAAAAGCATTCTCAAATTCCGCAACGGATGACGGGATAGAGGCGTTCGGACTAATGCCACAAATAATTCGACAAAACATCGTTGATAACATTATTTGAAATAATTTGAATATCGTTTTATTCATTTTGATAGTCTTGTTAATTATAGTTTAATAATTTAGAAAAATATTAAAGATTTTAAATTAAAAAAAATTAAAGAGTTAGTATTAATTTTTATCCTAAAGCATAAAATGAGTCGATATAAAAATGTCTGAAGGAAAAATATTAAAAATTGGGATACTTAAGAATGGAACAATTGGAAGCTCTCTTTTATTGGCCTTTCTTATGGATGAAAGAGCCGAATCTACGAGAATCAATGTTTACGAAGTTACATCGGGGGCTAAAATGCATCCGCCAGATATGTGCACAGAAACTATGAAAGATTTATTGAAATGGGAACCGGAACTAATCATAATGTCGAGTCCTAATGCAGCCTTACCGGGACCTAAGGCAGCAAGAGAGATGGTTGGTAATATCCCATCGATCGTAATTTCTGACGCTCCCGCAAAAAAAGCTATCGATGAGATCAAAGAAAAAGGTATGGGCTATATACTCATCGGGGCGGAAAAATAGAGGTAGACCCTCTTTTTCGTCAATTCGATGATTGGAGCCAGAAGACCTTTCTTGGATCCTACTGAAATGAGCGTATTTAATTCCGATTTGTTAAAAGTGCTTGCTATTACAGGAGCTCTTCAAATTATAGCAGACGAATTGAATAAAGTAATAATGGACATGCTAGAAGGTAAAACGCTTACACTACCTCAAATTATGGTTGATTCTACTATTGCGACCGAAGCCGCAGGATTTTCAAATCCATATGCTAGAGCTAAAGCTATTGCTGCTTTTGAATTAGCTGCTTCTGTTTCTAAAATAACAGGGAAAGCATGTTTCGTACTTAAAGAGAGAGATGAATATATGCCATTATTAGCTGCTGCACACGAGATGATGGCAACCGCAGCAAAAATGTGCGACGATGCGAGAGAGATCGAAAAATCTAACGATACAGTTATGAGAAAGCCTCATCACGCAAAACAGCATTTCTTAACTAAAATAAAACTATACGATAAAGAACAGTAAGTTTGTTTTTTTTTAAAATTAAAATTTTTAATTTCTTTTTATTACTTTTTATTTAAAATTACAGATTATATCTTCTTGTTAGAAAAAGAAATATTAGAAATCAGAATTTCTTAAAAGCTTCTTTAGATTTTCATAATCCTCGCCTGTAAGCGCCTTCATAACACCTGAAAAGACTTCAGGTTTTTTATTCTTGGTTACAGCCATTAAGACAGCATCACCATCAATTTCTTTTACTAGAATATAGCAAAGGTCCGATTCGTAAATAACAGTTGAGAGCGCTAAGGGGGATATATTTGAAGATGGTACATTTAAAAGTTCCATTGTTTTTTGGTATATCTGGTAAAGGTTAGAGTCAAGTGTTCCCATTTCAAACTTCAAGAACTCTAAAGGTTTACTCTCGAATTTACCAAATGTTGAAGCGATTAATAGACCATCCGGTAGGTTAAACAGTAAGTATTCTGATAAAGTACTTGATTTCAATTTATCTATTAAGTATCTAATTTTTCCCAATCTTTGCAACGATATCGTAGACTTCTGAATCTCGTAGTCTAAAATCTCAATTAACCTATGCTGAGCACTACCCTCTTTCACCGAAACAGGAGTGAAAGCAAGTTTATTACGTAATTCTTCGCTTAAGTCATCAGATAACAATTTGAAAATGTCATCTTCTCTTGAGTCTGGCAAATCAATTTTGTTTAATAGCACATATACTTTGCCAATATGAGGTGAAAATTCAAAAATATATTCTAAGAATTTATCCAAAATTTCCCTTACTCTCTGGGTTACCACGGTACTATCGACCATAAATATTGCAGTTGTTACTTCCGAGAATATTAGTTCACGCTGGGATTCGGAGAAATATCTCTCCATATACCTTTCTTGGCCTCCAGCGTCCCACACATTCAACTCCATTATTCCTCTAAAGATAAAGTTCTCGCGAGACACACCCTTAGTCGGTTTTAAATTTGCTACCTTCATAAAGTTGTATCCTAAGCATGTGGTCCGCATAAGGCTCGTTTTTCCCGCGTTTTGGGGGCCAAATAGTAATATCTTCATTTGTAGTAACTTTAATTTATTTTAATTGTGATTGAACATTAATTGTGATTTTACATTATAAATTTTATACCATAATTTTTATTTAATTCTTTGTAAATATATAAGCAATATTTTAGTTAAATAAATTATTGAAATTGATTAAATAAGCAGATATCATAGATTATATTACTTATACTTATAATTTAAATAAATAGTATCTATATTTTTTAACAAAATACTTTAATTATTGTCGATTTTTAATTTTTAAAATTTAGATTACTCCTAAACGATATTAGCATTTATCTAATTTTAAAACAAATTTACTTTAAATAGTGATTGCTATTAAATTAAATATAATTTTGAATTAACTTAAATAAAGTATTTTAAAACATAAAAAATGGATTTGAGTATAAATGAATTTAGAAGATTTTATTCGAAATGTACCTGATTGGCCAAAACCAGGCATACAATTTAAAGATATTACGACTCTCTATAAAATTCATGCTCCGTTTAAAGAATCCTGCGATAAAATTATCAAGCATTACAAGAAAAAAGGAATAGATAAAGTTGCCGCAATTGAAGCGAGGGGTTTTGTGTTTGGGGGTGTTTTGGCATATCAATTAGGTGCTGGTTTTGTATTAATGAGAAAGCCAGGGAAATTGCCGGCTGAAACATTGTCGGAAACATATGAGCTTGAGTATGGCACAGATTCAATTGAGATGCATGTAGATGCTATAGAAAAGGGAGAAAGAGTACTAGTCTTTGATGATTTACTCGCAATTGGAGGGACTGCTAAAGCTGCATGTAATTTAGTTAAGAATGCAGGTGGAATAGTTGTAGGAATTGCATTTGTAATTGAACTTACTGGGAGTTTACATGGAAGAGATAAATTAAAAGGTTATGATATTCTCTCTTTAATAGAGATTCCGGTTGAAGAATAATTATTGATTGAACTACTTTAAATATTATAATTCAAAAATTCTAAATGGTGAATATTATGGTTAAAATTGGAATAATTGGCGGTTCGGGATTAGATAATCCGGACATTTTAAAGGGTGGAAAAGATATAGAAGTTGATACGCCATATGGAAAACCCACTTCTCCTTTAAAAACAGGGAAAATTAATGATGTTGATGTAGTTCTCATAGCAAGACATGGAAGAGAACATACTATCCCTCCAACGCAGGTAAATTATAGGGCTAACATACAAGCATTAAAAGATCAAGGCTGTACTCATATCTTAGCTACAACAGCTTGCGGGAGCTTGAGAGAAGAAATTGGAAGAGGTGATTTCGTCATTCTTGACCAATTTATAGATTTTACCAGACTTAGGAAAGTATCTTTTTTTGAAGAATTTTCTCCTGGAGATATGAAGCACACTCCGATGGCATATCCCTATTCAGAAGAGTTAAGAAATATCCTTATTGAAACCTCAAAGGAACTTAATCTTAAATATCATGAAAAAGGAACGGTGGTTACTATTGAAGGTCCAAGGTTTTCCACAAGAGCAGAATCAGAAATGTTTAGGATATGGGGGGCTGATGTGATAAATATGAGCATTGCTTCCGAGACTATTTTGGCAAACGAAGCTAGTATTCCATACGCTGCCGTTGCTATGTCTACAGATTACGACTGTTGGAAAGATGATGAGGCTCCCGTTACTTGGAAGGAGATATTAGAAGTATTTAGTAATAATGTTAACAAAGTTATTACTTTATTAACTAATGTCATACCAAAAATAAAATAATTTCATTTCTTAATAGCTTCTTTTTTTTTAATCTCAAAAACCTTAAAATTTGAAAATTACTATATCTTTTGAATTTGATAAAATTGATATCTTTTAGTTGTTTTTAAAATATAATAATTATTTTAATAGAGAAGCTTTTAATTAATGGTAGAAATTTCATTTTTAGGGGGTTGCAGGGAGGTAGGTCGCTCAGGAATCTTAATTGAAGCAAATGATGGGGAGAAATGTATATTAGATTATGGAGTGAGATTTAGGACGGAAGAGAGATTACCTTATAAAGCAAATTTCGATAAACTTAAAGCCATAGCATTAACTCATTGCCACATTGATCATTCTGGAGCGTTACCATTTCTTTATAAGAGCAAATCATCAACACCACTTTTTACAAATCAAGTATCGCTAGATATAATAAAAATCCTCATTAAAGATATGATCAGAATATCAAATTACTTGTATCCATTTGGGTTTAGAGAACTAGAAAAAGTAGTGCAAAATTCGTTTTTCCTTAAAAACCAATTCCGTCAAAAGATTAGCGACAATTTCTACATTACATTTATAGATGCTGGACATGTTCCTGGAAGTGTTTCTATTCTTATTGAAGTAGATAAAAAAAAAATTTTATATACAGGAGATATAAATACTCAGAACACTAACTTAGTTAATCCTACGGATTCTCTGAATCCCGTTATTCCTGATTTGGATGTTTTAATTACTGAATCGACTTATACCCTGAGGAATCATCCAATAAGAGAAGAGCTTGAGAAAAATTTTGTTGAAAATATTACAAACATCATAGAAAACGGTGGTAGAGTTCTTATTCCCGCTTTTGGAGTTGCTCGCTCTCAAGAAGCATTAATGATTTTACATAAATACCATTTTGATGGTAAGATTTTTATAGACGGTTTAGCGAGAAGAATATGTAATATATATTTAAGATATCCTGAATACTTAAAGAATTTTGACGCTTATAGAAAAGCCTTGAATAAGGTCCAATTTATTTCAAGAAGAAAAGGGAGAAATACCGCGAAAAATTCCAACGGAGTAATTATTGCGCCCTCCGGTATGTTAAAAGGAGGCGCCGCTATGGAGTTTATAAAATCTTTTTTATATGATCCCGACTCAGCCATTTACCTAATAGGATATCAAGTTGAGGGAAGTCCAGGAAGAACCCTTTTGGATAATGGAATTATTGAATTTAAAGAAAATAGTAGCTACGATAAGCGCGTTATAAATGATTTTAGAATTAAAGCTAAATGTGATTACGATTATTTTGATTTTTCTTCACACGCTGATGGAGAACATATTCGCCAATACATAGAAAATTTAAAATTTAACGACGATTCCGGATACATTTTTTGCGTTCATGGGGACGAAGAGGCAACTACTACTTTAGCTAGCGAATTAGCTAGAAAATCTCATCATCTTTCTGTTGCTCCAGAAATAGGAGAAGTATACAAAATTTAGATTTAGCTTAAAAAAAGTTTTTAGCTAATTGATTTTCAGCGTTAATTTGTTTCTTTACTATTTTATTGCAGTTTTCCAAAAATAGATCAATTTTTCCAATGGGAACTTTAGTCCCCGCAGCGGGAGGGTGTCCACCACCTAAAGTATCTAAGTTAGAAAGTTTTAATGCTTCTCTAATTACCTCTGAAAGGTTAACTCCTAAATTTACAACTTGTTTTTGAGCCCTTCCTGAGATTTTATAAACTTCTTCGTCAAGTCTTTTAGCAATACCGAAGACTGGCTTCATTTTATCAATTATATTACTCCTATCAAATATCAACATTGTCGAGATTGTTCCAATTATGTTCTCAGGGATTTTATCTTCTCCAAAAAAGTATTGAATATGTTCTTTTTGCTGGATTTTATTATTCTCTTTAATCCACGATAATGATTTGAAAAGGGAAGTTCGATATTTCAATATAATATCTTGAATTTGTTGATAAGCATTTTTTCTATCTCCCATAGCGAGGGCAATTCCTAATGAAGCGTTATCTGTTCTTCCACAAGCGTTTAAAATTTTTGAAAATTCATTTAAATCGTAAAGATCTTTAAACATTTTTTCATTTTTTAATAAGTATCGATTTCCAATTAAATTTTTTATAATTTCATTAGGCTCAATATCGAGTTTAAGCGTCGCATATTCTATTATAGCACTAGATATTTTTCGCTTTTCTTCTTTGTTTAATTCATTTAAAGTCTTTATAGTTCCTTCAGAATTTTCAATCAAAATACCTATTGATTGTAAAAATTTCAAGGTTTTATTTACATTATTCGTTAATCCTGGTAAATTAAAATTAGACGAATAGGCAATTGCTTCATTTAATGGTTTTATGGAAGAAAAATTCAAATCGTCAATTACCTCAATATTTCCACTTTTTTTAGAATCTTCTAAAATTAGGGAATTTAGACCCATAAAGGACTTATTGGGTCCTTGATTTTGGATATCACCTATTGCTCCAACGATTGCGATGGATGAAAGATCGATATTTTTTATGTTTAAACATTTTGCGAAATAATAACATAAACCTGCACCTGACACTTCAATACTCCCATCAATTCCATAAAAATAGGGATTTATGTGCCAAGGACTGGTTTTTTGATGAATATCCTTTATCAATTCAAGCTCATCTTTATTAGAAATATTTTGGGGGATATGATGGTCAAAAATAACGAAAGGTAACGAAGAATTGTTTATTAATAAACTTTTTTGAAGTTCTAAATATTGTCCACTTCCGAAATCAGAAAATATTAAGAAATTACCATATTCTTTAACCCTCTTTACGATTTTTACGATTTCTTCCTTCTCCAATTGTCTTAAAACCGTTATTTGAAAGGGGACCTCTGCCCTATACAATGCCTTTCCAAGGATTGCCCCAGATGCGATACCATCTGCGTCTATATGGGTATATATGTGTACCGTTGATTCTGTATTCTCAAAATTTCTTAAAAAATACTCCTTAGTTTTATTTAAATCGTTATTTAATTGATCTAACTTACCATTTATGTCTTTCATTTTTTAATAATTTTTAAAATCAAATAATTTCTCTATTAACAATATATATATAAATTTGTTTAATAATCCCCAAATTAATTTTAATTCTCATCAACTTTTTTTTAAAAATTAGATTATATTTAATATATCTCAAATTAATTTTAGAATTCTATTTAAAAGTAAGCTTTGATTATTTACAAATTTAATATATTTAATAATCATTATAACTAAGAAATTATAAAAACAAATTTTTTGGTGAAAAAATTGAAAATTAACGAACTTGCCTTGGAACTCGTGAAACAATTAATAGATAATAAGGAGAGTTATGGTGTTGAAGTTATTGAATTAAGTAGCGGTCCTACCATTATAGATTGTACAAACGCATCAAAGATCGGTGGAAAAATTGTAGCTGAGATTTGTATGGGTGGTTTAGGTTCTGTAGAGCTTGCCTCTTATGATTTAGATGGACATGCCCTCGATGCCGTTAATGTAAAAACTTCAGAGCCAATAATTTCTTGTATGGCTTCTCAATTAGCCGGTTGGAGCGTAAAATTAAAAAAAGAAGTGGAAAAGGACGGCAAAATGAAAAAAAAAGTACTTTTTCAGTCGTTAGGATCGGGACCTGCTCGAGCAAAAGCTAAAGTTGAAAAATTATTCGAAGAGATTAATTACACTGACGATTCTGATTGTGCTGTTATTTTTTTTGAAACAAGAAAAATGCCGAACGAAGAAGTTATGGCAATAGTAACTGAAAAGTGTAAAGTGGAACCAAGCAAAACGTACGCAGTATGCGCTCCCACTGCATGCTTGACGGGGTCTATTCAAGTTTCCGCTAGAATAGTTGAAACAGGGATACATAAATTGCACGAATTACATTTTCCATTAGAAGTTATTCAAGATGGTACTGGAACTGCGCCAATAGCTCCAATAGCGAAAGATGATTTCGCAGCAATGGGGCTCACTAATGACTCTATCATTGCAGCAGGAACGACAAATTACACTATGAATATTGAAGAAGAAAATGAAGCAGAATTGTTTGAACTTATTAAAGCTGCTCCCGCTAATCAGTCATCTAGTTATGGAGAACCTTTCAATAAAATATTCAAAGAAGCGAATTACGACTTTTATAAAATAGACCCAGGTTTATTTGCTCCAGCTATTTATACGGTTAATAATGTAAAAACAGGGAAAACTATTACAGTAGGAGAAAAAAATCACGATTTATTAAAACAATCTTATAAAATAAGTTAAATAAAATCAATCTTTATAATTTTTTTTCCTTTTTTTGCATTTAACACTTAAGATCATCAAAATGAATAAAAATATCCTCATTTTATTTCAAATAATATTATCGTATATCTTCTGATAAATTACCTGTGGCATCAATCCGAACGCCTCTATCCCATCAACCGAAACGGAATTTGGGAATGCTTTTTTCATTATATTATATCCCGCATTTACATCAGCGTTAATAATTGTTCCGTTAGAAGTTCTAAACAACTTTCTTGAGATTCTTCTTCCTAAATATTTGTCGTGTTTTTTGATTTCTTCGTTGTCCAAGAAGCTACATTTAGAACTATAAGACTCATCATCTGTGTTAAATTGTATTCCTACTAATTCAGATTTGTATCTTATTTGTTGTAACAGTTTGTAAAATGGAATTTGAACGAAATTTTGATTGTTTCTTTTTCCTATATTAATTTTTTGTTTCCAACCTTGATTACGTCCTATTACGATCGTTCCAATGTCGTTTTGAACGCAATAATCTACAACGAATCGTGAAATTCTATGAAATAATGTAGTAATTTTGTTGTTGCGTTTCAAATGTAATTTCAAAATTCTTTTGGTGTCTTGAAAATTACCTTTTTTATTTTCAATGCTTCTGTAATACGCTAATCGTTTGTTGTAAAATTGATTTATGGATTTTAGAACCTTACCTTTAACAATAATCGGTTTTTTACGAATATTGTTTACCGCAGTTATAAGATTGTTCAATCCCAAATCAATCGCTAAAATGTTAGCATGATTTAATCCTAAATCTTGTTCTTCTTTATCGTAAACAATTTCTATTTTGTAATTGATTCCTAAGGGTACAATTCTTACTTCTTTTAATTTACATTGAATTCTCGTTTTTATAGGAGTGAGATTAACTCTTTTAGGAAAATAAAGAAACCCTTCTTTAATTCTACATTGTTGATTTGTAAAAATTACGATAGATTCTCCATTTTTCTTTTTGTATTTAGGGATTTGCGGTCTTGTTTTATATTTATGAGGATTTCTTTTATAATCTTTATTGGCTTTAAAGTAAGCTTTCCAATTTCTTGAAACATACTTAAGAATCTGTTGAGATGTTTGAGAAGGTAAATTTCTATACGCTTCTTTGTGTTTAAGAACGAAATCCAAATCGTAATAGGAAAGGATATTACTCAAATGAAAGAAATCTTGCCTAAAATACCAATTAGCTAAATTGTATAAGTTTTTAGCTTTATGACATAAATTAGATAATTCTTTAGAATACGGTATTTGAATTATTTCAGTTAATCTCATTTATAATATTATCAAATGATAACATTTTTTATAATGATTATAGAATGAAAATTTACTGATTTATTAAAAAAGATCATTATTATGTCCTGATAATATCAAATGATCTAATTCTTGTTTAATGTATTCATTTTCCTTTTCTATATAAAAAAAGAAGCTTTTACATGTTAGTTAATTCTTCTTCGTATTTTAAAACTTCAGCCATTGAAATGTCTCTATCGAACTTTATTTCAGTATGAATCCCTAAATACGCACATGCGAGTCTTGCAGCCGCCGCAATCTCAGCTTTTTTTAAGGTTATTGAATAACCATTTTCTTGATATTGAGTTGCTCGATCAGTTTTCATATGGTATAATAGAGAGGCCATTTTATCGGCTACAATAAAAGGTAATTGATTTTTAATTACTAATCGAGTAATATTATTTACATCAAAATAATTTAAAATCTCATGTTTCGAACGGAGATAGTTTTTAAGATTTTCTGAGTTTCGCTCGCACTCAATTTCAGTCCAATCGTGAATTGATAATCGTCTTCTAAAAAAGATTAATTCCCAGTCAATTTCGAGCTCTTTTAAAAGCTCAAATATTTTATCGTCGTCCGCTCTTCTTGATTCAACAATAACATAGAGCTGAAGGCCATAATATTTATGCTCTTGCTGGAGAAAATATCCTCGCTGCTGCATTGAAGCAAGGATCTTGACTTTAATAGAATAGATATTGTCTGATACGCTCTTTTTAACGCAATTTAGATAAATTACATTTCCTTCTTCGTTAATGTATTCTCGATCTAAAAAACCTAATATACTTTCAGTGTTTTCTTTGATAAATTCCATTAATCCACTAAGAGTTGGTTTCACATCGAACTTTTTTAAGTCTCTCTCGTCAATTGTAACATAATCATTTTTACTGCCCCCTATAGCTAATTTGATACTAAGTAAATTTAAATCTTTTTCAGCTCCAAATACTTTTAAAATAGCGTCATTGACAGGTAACACATCATCTTCGAGAATTTTTATGTCTGCCATTGAACTTTCATATGGATCTGGATCACTTAAAATTTTATTTAAAATAGGTGCTTCTGATGCAACAACTTCTATTTCGTAATTTTTTGCAAGATCTTTCCTTATAATGCAATAAGATCGATCATCTTTGTTATACATAGTTAAAGAGGTATTCTCGTTAATAACTGCCCGAAATTGTTCGCTATTTTTACTATCCGTACCGTCTGACCTTGCTCGACGTCTTCGCAATTTTATCAACCTTGTAATAATAATACAAAAGTTTGTTCTTATTTTATTAAAAAAAATTCGATCTTAAAACCTTATTTATTTTAAAAATTGTATTAACCTAATTTAATAATTTATAATTTTATAGAAATCTCGTAATATCATGGAAATTCGTTAATATCCCTTAAAGAACTTTTCCTATTCCTCCTCAACGGAGATATAATTCTCTCCTTTCTTAATATATACTATATTAGATCCGAAATTATTTCGAACAGTATATTTATCTCCATCGATTTCTAATAATTCGATAGAGTAAGGTAATCTTCTTTGTTTCATTATCTCTTCAATAATTTCTTTTTCATTTTCTGCCATTTTTTTAAATCCTTTCTATCAATAATAATTATGATGATGGGAACCAAAAAAATTTTATGATTCTCTCCATTTTAGTTTTAAATTATTAAAAATAGTTTAACACACTTCCAATAAAATATTAGACGCCATTTCTTCGAACTTATTTCTAAAATGTAAATCTTAACTTTATGAACTTTATTAAGAACCTCTCAATTTTTTAATAAAAACAAATGTATAAAAATAAATGAATATCTAGATAAACTTATACTATTTTATAATTTATTACATTTTTAATAATTCATTTTCTGATTTCCTCATGGTTAGACAAATATTAGATATTGGCTTTTTTTCAATCCAGTACTCACAAATTAATGGCACAGCTCATAGCGTCCGTTTTCTCAGCGAGGCAATTGCAAAACTAGGGCACAATGTCCATGTTTACGCTCCAATGATCAACAACGGGCATAAAATACCTAAAACTTTGCATTATCACAGCTTTGGCGGAGCGATAACTTCAAAAGAAACCGGTTTTGTTTTAAGTGTACCGCTTCACAAATACTTCTTTTGCAAAGAAAAAATTGATATAGTGCATATACATACTCACACTACTTTCGGTTCAATGGCAATCAATTGGGCGAAATACTTAGGAATCCCCATGCTAGGAACGCACAATTCTCCCCTTCAATTTTATGCGTCGCAATATTTTCCTTTTATTGGCAAATTATTATCCAAATCGTCTATTCTCTGGAATTACGAGCGCCACATACTTAATAAATACGATTTAGTCCATGTTGCAACTAAATCCAAAAAGGAACTTCTTAGAGAACATAGGATTAAAGAGCCAATTGTTTACTTTACTAATGGAGTTCACAATTTATATTTTACGGATTTAAAGGAAAATGGTATAAGAGAAAAATACAATCTAGACGATAAAAAACTTATGCTTTACGCTTCCAGAATGTCTCCAGAAAAGCACATGGTAAGCGTAATTAACCAATTTAAACAAATTCATAAGAAAGTTCCAGATTCTCACCTTTTAATAGTAGGTAGCGAAGGCCCTTCAACGAAAATAGTTAAAAAATTATCTGAAAAATTGGATTTTGTTAGCTGTGCTGGAAGAGTCCCCTTTCCTGATTTATTACGCCTATTTAATACTGCCGATTTAACCTGTCTATGGTCTTGGGTTGAGGCCGAGGGTCTGGTTTTAATTGAAGCGATGGCTCAAGGCACCCCTAATGTAGGTGCTAATGGCTATGGGATTCGAGATGTAATAAGGCATGGAAAAACTGGTTATTTAGCCAATAATTTAGATGAATTTAAAGAATGTGTAATAAAACTTCTTAAGGACGACGATCTTAGAGCAGAATTTGGGAAAAACGCTAAAAAAATTGCCGAAAATTATAGGATAAATAAGGTCGCTGAAACTTGGATCAAATTGTATAAATTCGCAATTGATGAGTTATATCCCTTACGATATCATCAAAAAGAAAGGAAACAGCGAGTAGAATTGGTTAAAGAATTTATACAACATTTACCGTATGTGAGCTTCTGAAATTAAACTTATTAGTAAATGTCTTATTGGTTATTGTAATTACAGATAGAGAATATTCATTTTATAAATCATTATTTTTTTAAATTTCTAATATATTTAATAAAAACAATTAAAATTGTTCATTAAAAAAAACACTCGAAACTAGACTGAAATCAAATAAAATTGCGTTTTCTATGCTAATAAGAGGGTTAAAATATTTTGATATAAAAGATAGAGAATAGTAAAATAATAAAATAGCGTGAATATTTATAAAATATATTAGAAATTAAAATAGATATTTTTACAAGAATTAATTTCAAATTATGACTCCCCTACCAAATAGTACAGATAATCCAGAAGATCGTAATTTTAAAGTAAAATTTGAGCAAAAAAAATCGGAAAACTCTATAGATGATAAAGAATCACAGATAGAAATTATCGAGAAAGATTATGTTCCTCACTTTTTTCCAACTTATAGGATTTCACGTAATTTATACCCACTTCCAATAATTATAGTAGTGATTTGTGCGGGATTGTTAGCTTATATTTCCTACTTTATGGCAGGAGTTCGAATAGAAGGTGGATATGTTTCAGAGGAAGAATATGGTGTTACAGCAGGCATAATAAACGGTTTGATTTTTGTTATATCAGCTGTGATATCCTCATTCGTTATAATTTTTTTAGTTAAAAAACGCGGGATTGGGATTTTAAAATATGTTTTTGGGGGTACTTTTGGTTTTCTTGGATTTCTTTTAACACTCTTTTTTGGAGAGATTATCTTATTTTTGATATTCTATAATTTACCTGATACTGAATTATTTGTAATTATTTCTTTAGTAATTTATTATATTTTTTTGTTCGGAACAGGAGCGTGGATTGTATTTATAATTTACAAATATTTTACTTCTGAATCATTTTTAACAAAAAACTTCATTGTGCTCTATATAGGCATGTTAATAGGTGCTTTACTTGGTGTAATAATGCCCTTGTGGACCACATTAGCGATATTAATAGGCATTTCGTTATGGGATTTGTGGGCCGTAAAATCTAAACGAGGTCCTATCAGAGAAATGATTGATATTGCCTCTCAAAAAGAGAACAGTCAGTCTGAAGAAGAAATTAAAGAAAAACTCAAGAGTGGCGAAATGATGTATGATACTTCAAAATTAGAGATTGGAATCGGGGATCTAGCGTTTTATAGCATGCTCACATCAAGCGCATTAATAGTAACAGGCAGTATCATAGTTATGATTTTAACAGCGATAGCAATAATTATAGGAACCGGAATTACAATTCAGGGATTAAAAAGAAATAAAGTACTCCCTGGGCTCCCTATTTCAATTTTTCTGGGGATCGGCACAATGTTACTCTCGTGGTATATTATTTCCCTATAGTATTATAAAATTAAATTTATTCAATTGATAGATATGGTTGATATCAGTTATATTAAAACATTTGCGGTTATAGGTGCTGGAACGATGGGCAGAGAAATTGCAGAAGTAGCACTAATGGGAGGATTTGAAAATGTCGTCCTAAACGATATAAATCAAGAAGTAATTGAAGATGCCATAAATTATATTAAAAATGGTCTAAAGAGGCTCGAAGCAAAGGGTAAGTTAAGTCAAGAATTCACATCTGATTTACTTATGGGTAGACTTATTAAGGAGATGGATTTGAAAAAAGCCGTAAAAGATGCTGATTTTATTGTTGAAGCAATTCCAGAAAAAATGGAGTTGAAACAAGAATTATTTAAGCAATTAGGTGAATACGCTCCAGACCACGCAATTTTAGCAACAAATACCTCAACTATGAGCATTACTAAAATAGCGGAGGGTTGTAGCAGACCCGATAAAGTCTGTGGGATGCATTTCTTCATACCGGTTCCTGTTTTACAATTGATCGAAATCATTAAAGGAGAAAAAACATCAAACGAAACTATAGCAATATCTGTTGCTGTAGGAAAAAAATTTCCTGCTCTTAAAGGCAAAAGAGTCCTTCCTATTATTGAAAAAGAAAGCCCTGGATTTATAGTTAATCGGTTAATTGTCGCAAGCAGTATGTATCTCAATTGGCTAGTTGATGAAGCAATGGATAAAGGTATACCATGGGAACAAATAGATGCTGATGTAGGTGACTTACAAGAATTAGGTCCCTGCGCAAAATGGGATTATCTTGGTCTTGAAACTATTTATAATGTACATAAATATTTTGAAAAAGCGCTCTCTCCTGTGTTTGCACCTGGAAGGGCATTAACTAAACTCGTTAATGAAGGGAACTTAGGTCGAAAAACGGGTAAAGGTTTTTGTGAATGGGGAGAAGATGGAAAACCAAAAATAGATAAGTCTAAAAAAGCAGGTCTTTTTAACATGGATTTATTTATGGCGATTCAATTAAATGAAGGATGTAGATTATTAGAAGAGGGCGTCGTTTCTGGGTATAAAATAATTGACGATTCAATGTTAGCGGGGATGAGCATGCCAGGCCCCTTTAGTGCAGGCAAAAAAAATTACGATAGATGGTCTAAATTGCTTGAGGAATTTGTAGAGAAAACCGGAAAAGAATATTTTAAACCCTGCGAGTTAATGAAATCCGGTGGATTTCTTAAAATGAAAAAATAAAAAAAAATATTTTAAATGAAAATAAAGTATAAAGAATTAATTTTGTTGTTTTTCCAATTCCATTTCTCTTAATTTTCTCCGAAATATTTTGCCTACAGCTGTTCGCGGTAGCGCTTTTAAAAATTCCACGTGACGAGGGTATTTATACCCGGCTAATCGTTCTTTAGACCATTCTATGATGTCTCGTTCAGCGATTTGCCCATCTCTATATTCACTTTTAAGAACAACCCATGCTTTGATTGTTTCCCCTATATTAGGATCAGGAATACCTGCTACCCCTGCTTCTAAAATTGCCGGATGTTCCATCAACTTTTCTTCAACTTCTCTAGGCATAACTTTATAGCCCTTATATTTCACCATATCCTTGGTTCGCCCCTCGATGTAAAAATACCCATTTTCGTCCATCCTAGCAAGATCGCCGGTTCTTAACCAGTCATCAACAATGTCTTTTTTCGTCGCCTCGGGGTTTTTCCAATATCCTTTCATCACCTGTCTCCCATGTATAAGCAGTTCTCCAACCTCCCCTGGAGGAAGTTCCTCTAAAGTATCTGGATTTACTATTTTTGCATCTGTATCGGTAATAGGAACTCCCACACTCTCTGGCCTAATTTCTGGCATCCAGCTCGCTGCCCCATGCGTGATTGGTGATGCTTCAGTAAGGCCATAACCTTGACCAACCTTAAATCCCACAGTTTCTTCCCATTTTCTGGCAAGCTCCGGAGCCAATGCTGCTGAACCGGCGGCTGCACTCTCAAGACTTGAAAGATCTCTCTCTGTGAAATCGGGACAATTGATTATCATCTGATACATGACCGGTACTCCCACAAATAATCCAATTTTGTAATATTCAATAGCTTCTAAGACTTCAACCGGATCATAAGAAACAAACATCACCATCATCATTGCTGCTCGCATTGCAATAATTACCACGGTGAACCCAAAAGTATGGCATAGTGGAAGGACTGATAATATAACGCTTGTACCTGCTTGCGCTTCCAACTCTTCTTGGGGTTCATCTGAGTTATAAATAGTTTGCAAAACATCAGCTACTAAATTATTATGCGTTAACATCACACCTTTAGGTAGCCCGGTTGTACCGCCGGTAAATAATAAAGCCGCAATATCGTTCTCAGGATCGATATCCACATCTGGAGGTTTAGCGGGTTTACCGTTTATGAATTCTTGGAGCGTAATTGCGTCTGGTTTCGCCTCTTCCGAAGCAAGTAAAATTACATCTTTTACATCTACTTGCTTTCTTGTTTTTTTGATTGTTCTATAATTGGCTCTATGTACAAAAATTACTTTTATATTGCCTGATTCACGAACTATATGAGTTACATCCGATTCCTTAAGAAGCGGATTAATAGGCACCGTCGTAGCTCCTGTTGTTAGGATCCCCAAAACACAAAATAAAAATTCTGGGTGGTTTACCGACATTATACCGACGGCATCTCCTTTCCCAACGCCTAACTCGTGCAATGCATTCGCAATTCTGTCCGCATAATTTACCAATTCTCGATACGTGTACTTTTTATCACTTGGTTTGTGATAAACCGCGACATTGTTCGGGAATTTATTGGCTGACAATTTTACAAATTCATGTATCGGAATTGGGTCGAATTTTATTGTTTTTGGAACTGTATCTGGTCGATGCTTTAACCAAAGCCTATTTGGATCCACGTAAGGTGAATCGTTCTCATAATCTAAAATTGGTTCCCATTCTGAATAATCTTTCATTTTTTATTATTCTCTTTTTTTCGATTAAAAAACTTAGATTTTTTTTGTAATTAAATGTTTTATTATCATATTAGTTTTAATGTAAAAATTTTACATTCTTATTAATAATAACGAAGAATTATACCACTTTAAATTAAGACCTTTTTAAGTTGACTGAAAACTTAGGTGAAATTAACTATACCTTTAAAAAGCACAGATTCTGCTCCAAAAACAGGATTCGAAAAAATAATTGATTTCTTCAACAACGAGCTTGAAAAGAATCACCCAATCGCAATAAAAGAAATTGTAACTAGGACAGGTTTTTCTTGGAGTTTTGTCAAAAAAACCTTAAAAAGATTAAAAAAAGAGCAATTTTGCGGATTTAATTTCGAAAAATCGGGATCAACATGGATAGCTTGGAAGGATCGCGATAAAATTATTGAAAAATTAGAAGATACGTGCAGTAAATTTTTAGATTAATTTTTTTAGCCATTTCACATAAATTGGATTCGACCTGCTTAATTTAAATGATCTCAATAGCAACTTTTTTATTTTAATACTCATTGAATTTTTCCTTTAGTGTGAAATCTCACACTAACTTTTATTTGCAATTACTAATTTTATATCACAAATTAAAAATTTTTTTTTTTTTTTGAGAAAGTTAATCATGAAAATTGAAAAATCATCGCAAGACCTTGAAAATGAAGTAATCTTCAATAATCTCTGTATTCATTGCGGTTCATGTAATGCCTTTTGTCCGCATATGGATTTTAATCAAGAAACAGGCGAAGCATATGTTGTTGATGAATGTAGTGAAACTATTGGGCTCTGCTATAATTCTTGTCCAAGAAGTTATCTTCCAATTTCTGAAATTGAGCAAAAATTGTTTGGACAAACCCGCGTTGATTTAGCTGTAGGTGTTTATAAAGACATCATTCAGGTTAAATCAAAAAATAACGACGAAATCTTATATAATCTAATCGCTGCCGCTTTCAAGAAAGGTATTATAAAACACTTGGTGATTAGCGAACCGAAAAGCAAAAAACCTCCTGTAGCTTTCCCAAAAGTCGTTGATAAAGCTGAAGATGCAAAAAAATTGATCCCTAAACTTACATTAAGCAACGCTGGACCGTTAATTACAGGTATTGGAAAAGCTTATTTAGATAAGAAGAGAGATATTGGTATCATCGCTAACCCTTGTCATTTGCAAGGGCTTGGCAAGATTTTGGCTTCAGATTTCAATACAGGAGCTGAAAGAACCTCTTTAAGAATCGGTTTTGCCTGTTCTTCTGGCGGTATGGAAGGTTGTAAATTTTGTATCGATTATTCCGGAGAATTTTCAGATTTATCGTATTCACCTTGGGGCGCTCCTAAAGGAGAGGCTATGTTAATTATAAGGACAGATGTAGGACAAAAAGTAGTAGATGCCGCGAAGGAAATGAAGTTAATCGAGGTAACTAACGTAAATCCCGATCTTAGTAAGATGAAAGAATTCATCTACAAAAAGCGTAAAAAAAATTTCATTAATCTTATGGGAAAGGATTTGATCACGGCTAAATATTTGAAACTAAATGTTAATGAAATTAAAGACTACCTTAAAGAGTAAAAAGATTAATTTTTATATTTTCTTACTTATTTTTTTTTTTTATATCGTTCATTAATTCGAATTAATTCATAAAATTGCCATTTACTTTTCCATAATTACTTGGGTCATTGTCTCAAAGATTTTCTTTGTATTAACGCCCGATTTAGACGAGGTTTCAAAAAAATAATCAATATTTTGCTTTTTTTTAAATTGTTCCGCATTAGCAAGTTCCACGACTCTTTTTTCGTCTGCTAAATCCAATTTTTCTCCAACTAAGATCATAACGGGATTAGATGTGTTTTCTTTAATAATACTATACCACTCGTTTAGATTTGCGAAACTCTGATATCGTGTAATGTCGTAGCAAATTAAACAGCCCAAAGCTCCTTTGCAATAGTTAGGTAAGAAAGATCTAAAGCGGCGCTCACCTCCAAAATCCCAAATCTGTAATTTAGCTGTTTTTCCTCCAATCTCAAGATCGTATGTAAACACGTCCGTTCCTATAGTAATTTTCATATCAGCTAAAAATGTTTCAGTTATTAGACGTTGAACCATTGTTGATTTGCCGACTGCTCCATCTCCTACAACAACAACTTTGAATGTTAAGCTGACAGTCATATTTCCTTTTTCTCTTTTACCAGATAATAATTTTTTAGATTTTTAAATTTTTATATTTGAACTTACTGAAAAATAAAGTGAAAAATAAGAAAATTAAGAAAAAATCTTTAATTTAAATTCTTAAATTTTTATTCAATTTTTTATTAAGCGCTTTAAGATTTTCAGTAATTCTGGTTCGGATGTTTTGAGGCAAATCTTTTAGTACTTCATTCAATTTCTCTTGATTAATATCGTTGATATCCCTGTAACTTAAATATAGAAAAATAATGGCACATATAGGTGGTGCAATAAAAGTTCCATATATAATAATTGAGATATTTATAGGATCCGAATCTTCTATTCCTGTTCCTGGTAGATTATATTTTATTACTGGTAAAACTGTATATAACGCAAAAAATATATTAAGAGAATTTAAAATTACAAAAACTAACAAACTTAGAATAGAAATTATTTTAAAATGTTTTATTTTAAGAAAAGAAACAACAAGTTCAAAGTTATTAGAAAGTTTTTGAGTTTCTCTATGGTCAATACCTTCTGATATAATCTCTATTCTACTATACTTCCATAAATCGATAAATATCCAAAAAAAGCCAAAAGTATAGAAAAAAATGAAAATTGAAACAAAATAAATGTAATAATCGTCAACTAGTTGGGGATGATACAGCGATTCAGCGCCGAACCAAAATAATAGAATCAATTGAAGAAGAGCACAAAAATTCAAGCGATTTGAATGATTTTTCTCTAAACCTAAGGGATTATAAATAATGTTAACGATATTTTTCGATTTATAAGTATCTATTATTTTGAAAAATAAGGCGAAACTAAAACTAATTAGTGGAAATAATAGAAACAATATGTTATCCCAATCTTGGGCGATAACTAACAAAAATAGGAAGGTAAATAAGACTATATCGCGAATAAGACTTTCTGAAATGAATTTCTTCCATGGCGAATTATTCTTCCCTTTCATATTCTTATTTAAAATGTCCTTAATAATTAAATTATTATGGTTTTATTTAAAAAATCTAATTTATCCCATATTTCATGCTTTTATCTATATGAATGATTAAATCTTTCATAAATAAGTTAAAATCGTTTAGCATTTCGGGATAATAGTTATTAATATTATCTTTTTCGGAATGAATACGTCCGCTTGAAAGAAATATCATAAACTGGTAATTAAATGTTTTCAAAGGCGCATGATCAGTACTAAAATGAATCAATGGAGGTATATACATAGGTTTAATTTTATAGGGGTTTTTACTATTTTTTAGGAGTCCTTCAATATTCTTTTTAATTATTGGGGAGAATTCTTTTTTAGGTAATCATTGGGCATAAGCATATAGATTTGTTCTTTTATTAGCGGCTATTGTATCTGGAATAATAAAATAACTATTGCGTTTATTTAATTCGTTATAGTGTTTTTTGATATAGGCGTTAGCACCATAATCTCCCATTTCTTCTGCTCCTGTAAAAACCAATATTAAATTAGTATTCTCTAGCGGATTTTGACTAAAATATTCAATATTATAAAACGAATTTGCCACGGCTGTAGCATTATCCGCAGTCCCATAAGATTTATTATGCCGCTTGTTAAAAAGTTGTAGACCGTAGAATCCTGCAAGAAAGAAACCATAAAGAAATTGGCTGATTTCTACTGATTGAATTAAGTTCAAGAGATGAAATGTAGTGACTAGGAGCATATGCAGCGAAAAAATAGTTCCTCCAATTAACGCAAAAAAAAAGATCGCTCCATCAAAAATTGGATGAAAACTCATGCTAATCGAATCGTAATGAGCAAAAAATACGAGATTTTGTGTCTTTTTAGAATCTTTCTCTTTAGCTGGAAGTTCCACCACATAATTTAAAGAAGATCTTTTTTTTCCTATTTTAGTAAATTTAAATTGAATTTTTTCTCTAATTTCACGGCTAAAAAAAGCCGTTAAAAATAAAACGATAGAAAGGATTAATACTAAATAATAAAATTGAAAATATAAGACAATAATTAAACTAATAATTAATAGACCGATTAAGAAGTTATAAATTCTCAATAAGAAGTTCATAAAGAATGTAGTATACATGAACGATTCTTTTCTATAATTTTTAATGTTTAGAGCCTCTAATTCGGATTCAATCAATTGCTGGGCTTTTATTTCACCCTCGGTACCTGCTAAGCGAGGAAATGAGAATTCTTTCATAAATGTATGACTATCGAACGTCTCATTCATTTAAGATTCCTATTTTTTTATTTATTGATAATTTGAGTTTAAAAATGATTTTAATAATTAATAAATAAATTTTTATACTCTACCTTAATATAAATTTTGAAACATATCATTTAACATTAATCAGTAAGGTGTTACAATCATTTACAACTACTTACAATTTTTCCCGTACGACCAGTTTCGAAAAGACCAAGAAAAAATTATTCGACAAATAGAAGAGAGTACCAAGGATCGAAAGATTGTTTTATTAATTGCTCCGAACGGAACAGGAAAAACAATCATCGCTCTAAGTGGCCTTTTTCCGGTTGTTTATGAAAACAATTTGAAAATCATATATCTATGTAGAACTCATTCTCAAAACACGAGAGTTGTTAAGGAATTAATTAAAGTCTCGGAGTTTTTAAAAAAATCCGGTTTAAATGTTAAATTAAACGGACTCTCTATTAGAGGCAGGAACGAAATGTGCCTTAATAAAACTTTGTTGTCCTTGAAATTAAATCCAAGAGAGTCAATGTCCGTCTGTAAAGATTTAAGAAAAAACAGAAATTGTATTCATTTTTTAAATTTATTAAAGAAAAAAAGGGCGTTAGAAAATCCAACATTAATAGCTCCTGATTTATTTAATAGGCCTCTTGATGCTGGAGAGCTTATAAATTTATGTAAGGAAAAGAAACTATGTCCTTATTTCTTAGCAAAGTTCTTGTTAGAAGAAATGAGAGTAATAATATGCAATTATCAATGGATATTCAATCCTTTTATAAGAGAAACATTTTTGAAATTTATTGGTCAAGAACTTCAGAATTGTATATTGGTTATTGACGAATGTCACAATATTATTGATGTCGCAACTGAAGTGAATTCAGATAGAATTACGCCTTATTCCTTAAAATTGTGTTTAAGAGATTTAGAAATGTATCAATCACCTGTTCTTATGCAAAGTTTCGTTTCTATTTTAATGGAACATCTTCAAAAAAAGAAAGATATTTTACGAACAGCAGAAAAAGCTATTACTCCAAGTGTGTTGTTAGAGTTAATTTATAAGAGACTTGGATTTATAGATTTGAACGAATTTAAAAATTTTATAAATGACTTATACGATTTTAGCGTATCAATCACCGAGGAAAAGATTGCAAATGGAGAGGTTTCAAGAGATTTTTTAGGGTCTTTAGCGGAATTTTGGATAAAATGGATAAAAACTTACTCTTTAGACAATTACTTTTTTTGCTATAACATAAAGGAAATCAAGGGAAAAAAGAATGTTGCTCTTGAAATTGTAGCCCTAGATCCGAGAGAAATTGCCATTCCAATATTAAAAAACTGTTTTTCTTGTTTAAATCTTTCAGGAACCGTCAATCCCTATGTGTTCAATAATTTAATGGGATTACAAGATAGCGGTAAGAATTACAAAGGAATAATCGCAGATTCGCCATTTAAGAAGGAACATATTAAAGCAATTATAACAGAGGGTGTTGATACAAGACGAGAAAGCCGAACTTCAGCCATGTATAAAAAAATGATTCGTAAAATAAATGAAGTATTGTATTGTACACCAGGTAATATCGGTATTTTTTGTGCCTCTTATAAAATTGTAAGGGGTTTACAAGCGAACGGGCTTGAAAATATAGCTAATAAGAATAATAAAAAATTATTTGTTGAAGAAGCTGGATTATCTGCTTCAGAAAATGCTTTCTTAGTTGAAGATTTTAAATCCATGGCTTCAAATAGTGGCGCTGTTTTATTGGGAGTGTGTGGTGGAAGGAACTCCGAAGGGGAGGATTATCCCGGAAATTCCATGAATTCAGTGATTATAGCAGGATTCCCGTATCACTTACCCACCCCTCGGGTTGACGCAAAAATAAAGTATTACGATAAAGTGTTTGATAAACAAGGTTGGAACTTCGGGTATTTATATCCCGCCGTTCAACGGGCAAATCAAGCGAGCGGCCGACCAATAAGAAAGATTACCGATAATGGGGCTATTATATTTATGGATAGTAGATTTAAAGCTAAGTATAAATGGATCTCAGATTGGATAAGAAATGAGCTTGAAATCGTTCCAGATAAAGAGAATGCGATCATTCAGCATTTATATCCTTTTTGGAATTCTGATTAAGTTCAATTAAAAACATTAAAAATTTAATATATTAAAAGTTAATTAAAAAGCCGTATGTTTGAGACTTTAATGACAGTTTAATTATAATTTAAAAGTACTTTACTTTAAATGCATAAAACACACCATTAATATAATTATTAATCTAAAAAATGAAGGTCGTTAGTTTTGGAAAACACAGAAAAAATAATTTTAGAAAAAATTGATAATATGAGGGAGGAGATAACAAAATTTCTTCAAGAAATAATAAAAATCCCCTCTGAAGTTCCACCTGGAAAATATAAGGAAATTTCAAATTTCGTCGCAGCAAAAATGAAGGATTTTGGAATAGAAACTAAAATCAAAAGGAAAAATGTTATTGGGGAATTAGGCAATAAAAATGGACCTACTTTAATATTTAATGCTCATCTTGATACAGTTCCGACTTATGACGGTTGGACAAAAGATCCTCACGGAGGCGAAATAATTGAAAACAAAATATATGGCAGAGGTGCATCTGACGATAAATCTTGCGTTACAGCAGAAATCTTCGCCGCTAAAGCATTATTAGATGCTAGAATTGATTTAAAAGGAAAATTAATAATTACTTCTGTTGTCAACGAGGAAATAGGGGGGACTGGAGGTGCTGAATATCTTGTTAATGAGGAAATTATAAAAGGAGATGCTTGTTTATTAGGGGATGTTTCTTGTGATTATCCAATTGCATACAGAGGGGGAGTACTTCAGGTAAGTTTCTCTATTAAAGGAATTCGTAGATTTTGGGGATATCCTGATTTGCCCCCTCCTAATCGAAATAAATATTCTGGAATAAATGCGATTCATAAAATGTTAAAAATTATGAACTTTTTAATGGAATTACAAGAGGAATTAAAAAAAAAGGAAACTAAATATCCTATACCTCCTGATATGCCATCCAAGACGAGTAGTGTAAATATTACAAATATAGAAGGTGGATTAGCGCCAACTTCAATACCTGATAAATGCTTACTGCATTGTTTAATTAATGTAATTCCAGAACAAGATGTAGAGAGTATAAGAACAAGAATTTTAGATTTTGTGGAGGAATTGAAGAAAACTGACCCCGATTTATGTATCAATGTTCAAATGCCAATTAATACTGAGCCACAAGCTACAGATATTAATTCGAATTTTGCAAAAATTGTTAAAAAGGCGTTTAAGTCTGTTTATAATGAAGATAAAGAATTCAAATTATTTATACCCACTACCGATGCCCATCATTTTCAAAAAAAAGGAATCGAAACTATTTTGATTGGTACTGTTCGTGGAGAAAATAATATGCATGCACAAGATGAATTCGTAAATATTGAAGATGTATTAAATGTGACAAAAATATATGCGATAACAGCATTAAATTATCTTAAATAAATTATATTGATGTTAATGAGATAGAAGTTCTCGAAATGTGCGATATATTAGTAGCGTTGGGAAATTCAACTAAGGACGGAAGCGTTATATTCGGTAAAAATAGCGATAGACCATATATGGAAGCTCAACTCATAACATATATGCCTCGAACAAAATACTCGAAAGGGGAAGAAGTTAAATGTACTTATATATCGATTCCCCAAGTTTCTGAGACCGCGGCCATAATTCTGAGTCAATCTTGGTGGATGTGGGGTGCAGAGATGGGAGTCTCAGAGCATGGTGTTGCCATTGGAAATGAAGCTATTTATACTCTAGAACCTTTGAAGCGAATTGGATTATTAGGGATGGATTTACTTAGATTGGGACTTGAAAGAGGAAAAACAGCAAAGAATGCCTTGGAAATTATAACAAATTTATTGGAAAAGCATGGTCAAGGTGGTGGTTGCGCGTATAGGGATCCAAGTTGGCTCTATCACAATTCTTTCATAATTGCTGATCCTAACGAAGCGTATGTTTTAGAAACCGCAGATAAATGGTGGATAGTCGAGAAGGTAAAAGATGTTAAATCAATTTCTAATGAAATATCCATTAGAGGGAAGGGTGATATGAGATGTGAAGGAATAATACAACACGCTATAGAAAAGGGTTACTGTAAAGATGATGATGAATTCGATTTTAATCCAACTTTTTCAGGATCTATCATAGATAATCCATCCCCATATTCTCGATGGGGTAAATCTACACTATTACTAAAAAAATATAAAGGAAATATAACTCCTGCGTTAATGATGGAATTTTTAAGGGAACATGAAGCAGGGCTATGTATGCATGGTAGTTTTGAATCAGCAGGTTCTCAAATATCTCAATTAAAACAAGGAAAGAATAAATCTATTCATTGGTTTACGGGAAGTACTCTACCATGCTTAAGTATTTTCAAACCTTATGTATTTCCGGCAGATGGTCAAAATATTCTAAAACCTGGACCTTATTCAAAGATTAATCCCGAATGGTTTTGGATTAGTCATGCATCATTTTTGATGAAAAAAATTTCAAAAAGAAAAACTTATATAAATAAACTGAGAGCAAATGAAAGAGAAATTATCTCTAAAATAAATGATGTTGTACAAAAAGTAGATAAGATCACTAAAGGGGAATTTGTAGAAAAAATAAAATCAATTAATTTTGAAGCTTGGAATAAGGCGCTAGAGATGATTAAGACTTAAAAAAGAATTAAATGTGGAAATCTCGTAATAAAAATGAATTATTTTTTCTGAGAATTGGTTCTAATTTTAATAATATTAAAAAAAAGGATTTATGATATTAGTTAAAGATTAAAGAATTAAGCATCTTTAACAAAATATTTATTGTCAAAATAACTTAATGATAATAAATTCTAATGACGAATGAAAATGGATGAACGGGAATGGATAAAAAAAGGAAGAAATTTTTTTAATATTGGTAATTTAAATGAGGTAATTAAATGTTTTGATGAAGCCCTACAAATAAATTCACGGAATGATTTTATGTGGTTTTACAAAGCAAATGCGTTATTTGAACTCAGAGATTACGAAGAGTCAATCAAATGCTACGATGAGGCAATAAAAATATATCCTAAAGACGAATTTAGATGGTATAATAAAGGATTGGCGCTACAATATCTTGGAAAGTATGAGGAGGCAATTAAATGCTACGATAAGGCAATAAAAATATATCCTAAAGACGAAAATAGATGGTATGATAAAGGATTGGCGTTAATAAATCTTGAAAAGTACGAGGAGGCAATCAAATGTTTTGATGAGGTATTAAAAATTAATCCTAATTATTTTGATGCTTGGTTAAATAAGGGTTTGTTATTACAAACTCTTAGAAGTTTTAAAGAGGCAATTAAATGTTACGATAAGGCATTATCAATCAATTCAAAAAATGAATCAATCTGGGAAAACAAGGGTTTAGCGTTACAAAATCTTGGAAAGTACGAGGAGGCAATTAAATGTTACGATAAGGCATTATCAATCAATTCAAAAAATGAATTAACCTGGGAAAACAAGGGTTTTGCGTTAAAAAATCTTGGAAAGTATGAGGAGGCAATAAAATGTTTTGATGAGGCATTAAATATTAATCCGAACTATACTTATGCCTGGAATGAAAAAGGAACAACGCTCGGAGTAATTGGAAAGTATGAGGAGGCAATAAAATGTTTTGATCAGGCACTAAAAATAAATCCTAAAGACGAAAATAGATGGTCTCATAAAGGATTTGCGTTAATGAAACTTGAAAACTATGAAGAGGCAAATCGATGTTATGATAAAGCAATTAAGATTGATCCTAAATATGGTCTTTCTTACTACAGAAAAGCGTGTTTGGAGTCAATAAGTAATAATAAAAAACAAGCTATTGAATTTCTGAAAATGGCTATAAAATTAAATCCTGAAAATAAAGATAAATCAAAAAATAACAATATTCGAAAATTTTCAAAAATCCCAAATTTTTTATTTTTTTGAACATTTTTTAACTTACATACTTAGAATCTCAACCGAGATCTTCTACATGTCGTTGAATAAATTAGAACTTTTGGATTTGGAAGGTGTTATTTCCAATTATAGACAAGGTCGTCATACAATACATCTAAAACATTGTATTTTGGTATTTCCGAATATTACCACGAGGAAACAGGCAAATAAATTAATTGGAAGAACTGTTGTTTGGGTCACTCAGACTGGCAGAGATTTAAAAGGTCAAATAACTCGCGCGCACGGAAATAACGGTGCAGTAAGAGCTCATTTTAAAAAAGCTGGCCTTCCTGGACAAGCGCTCGGACAAAAGATAAAAATTATCAAATGATTTTCAATTCACTCTTTGTAATGTAATAAAAATCTCTAAATTAAAACTGAGTTTCAATTTAAATTCTTAATGTTCTTTTTAAATAAAAGAGCATGAAAAATTATAAAATTAGGAAGTGGACTTCAAAAGAAAAACAATTTTTAATAGATCACATATCAATGAAAGATGAAAAAGTTGCTCAAGAATTGAATCGATCTATTTATAGCATACGAAATAAACGTATTAGATTAGGAATAAATAAAAAATATTTATCAAAATATTCACTTAATTTAGATTTTTTCAAGTCATGGTCTAATGAAATGGCTTATATCTTAGGTTATATATTCGCTGATGGATATATTAGGATTCGTAAAAGCGGTATGGAATTAACAATAAAATCAATAGACTTTGGAATTCTTAACAAAATGAATAAAGCGATGGAAAGTAGTTATCCAATTTCAAAAGATAAAACAGATACTGGATCTATTTTTCGTCTTAGTATTTACAGAAAAGAAATCATCGAAGATCTCTTAAATCTTGATTTAACACCCCAAAAATCATTAACAATGACATTCCCCAAGATACCGCATAAATTTATCTTCCATTTTATACGTGGTTATTTCGATGGTGATGGACACGTTAGAATTGTTGGAAATAGCCTCGATATTTCATTTACCTCAGGAAGTTTAGCTTTTCTAGTTGGATTAAAACAAGAGTTAGAGAAATTATCCATAAAATCTGGTATATATTCTCCAAAAAATTATTCGTTTCATATTTTGACAATATATAAGAAAAATCAAAAATATTTCATTGACAATCTCTATTATCAAGCTTCACTTATTTTACAGAGAAAGAAAGATATTTTTCAAGAATATTTTCAAAATCACTACTATTTAACAATTAAATGTATCGATTGTGGAAAAGAAGTAAAAAAAACAGGGAGAAATCAGAAAAGATGTAAATATTGCGCTATTGAAAACCAACGGGAAGCAAATCGAATTTCTTATATGAAAAGATCTCTTAAAGATTCATAAAAAGATAACATCTTTAAGAAAGACAAGATAGATATTAATATTTTAATTCTTTTCAATTTATAATTAAACCCAAATTTCTTTACGAAATTATCTTAACATTTATTATGTTAATATTGACATTAAAAAATCATTAAGGAAGACAAATAAAATACCATTGTTAAAGATATGGTTTTCCTCTAACTTTTTCTCTATATGCGCGAACAATGGGATATGTATGAGGATATAACTCATTATCATTCTGGATATTTTGACGACTTCGTCGAATAGATTCAGAATTAGTTAATTAATCGAATATATTTAGATTTACTTGTAAATTATCATATCTTTGTCAATACTTTAATATAAAGTATATATCTGAATTTCTATATCTCTCTTCCTCACTTAAGAGTTGTTCTACAACATCTCTAATCGTGAATTAAAATAACCAGTTTTGTCAATAACATAAAACATTGGAATATTGTCATATTCTTTTTGAATTGAATTATTAATTGGATAATAATATTACGATAAGAAAATAAGTCTATTTTAAAATTAAGATATTTACATAAACTTAATTAACTGAATCTTATAGTTGAAGCTCAGGTTAGAATTTGTACGCGCGAGTGTAAAAATTGTAAATATATCATTTGTCATGATTCGCGTAGAAGAAATATGATATTACCCTAAACTTTATAACATCGTTCATCCATTCATAATATAGGTGATAAATTTGGTACAAAAATCTGAAAATAAGAAAAAAACCCGTGATCAAATTCTTGAATTACGAAAAAAAGAAAATGAGAAAAAGAAGAACAAAACTTCAATATACAACTTGGCAATGTATAAAAAATTAGAGAAGCCCAAAAATAATAATGAGAAAAATTTTACACTCACTAAAAAACAGAAGATTTTAGATCAAGTAATTAAAGCGGATTCAAGAGACTTGAGTAAATATTTAAAAGATGACACTGTAAGCCTTATTATAACTAGCCCTCCCTATAATGTGGGTAAAGATTATGATCAAAACTTCACGCTCAATAATTATTTAGATTATCTTGATTCAGTTTGGAGAGAATGTTATAGAATTTTGAGAGTTGGTGGACGGATTTGTATAAATGTGACAGGTATAGGACGGAAACCTTATATCCCAATTCCTGCTTTAATTTCAACTCATATCCTAGATTTAAATTTTTATATGAGGGGAGAAATCATCTGGGATAAGGGAGCGAGTGTTGGCTCATCAACAGCATGGGGATCATGGAAATCTCCAACAAATCCAACAATTAGAGATGTACATGAACACATATTAATATTTTCTAAAGAATCAAATCAATTAAAAAAAAACGGAAATCCCTCAGATATAACTAGAGATGAGTTCCTTAGTTATACTAAAAGTATATGGACTTTTCCCACTGCGAATGCTCAAGTTATTGGGCATCCAGCACCATTTCCTGAGGAACTACCAAGCCGATTAATAAAATTATATTCATTTCCAGGAGATTTAATCTTAGATCCTTTTATGGGATCTGGAACCACTTGTCTTTCTGCGAAAATCTTGAATCGTCATTGGTTGGGATTTGATATTAATTCAAATTATGTGGAATTAGCTAAAAAACGACTTTCAGAGATATAATATTATTTTATCAAAATATGATATTTATTACCATATTATATTCCTATTTAAATTAAATTTAAAAAAAAATTTACATTATAGGATATGATGAATCAACCATATACTTTTATATCTTATTCTTCAGCAGATTCAGAAATTGCAGACCGACTATGTGAAGATTTAAAAAAACAACATATAACACCTTGGATTTACAAGATAAAATTAGAGGAAAGTAAACAATGGGCTAAACAAATAGATGAAGCTCTTAGTGATTCTAGTATTGTTCTAGGTATTATTACAAAAAATTATGAAAATTCAGCTGGAATGATTGAATTTTATGCCCAAATATCTTCAAATTTTAATAAAGCAGATTTAGAATATATACCTTTATTTTTTACCCAAATCGAAAATGTTAAATCAAAAGTTTTAAAATCCATTCAGGGAATCTCTTTTATAAATTATTCTGAAGGATTAGCTAATTTAATAGAGAGATTAAAACCAAAAGAAGATTCAGGAATATTATTATCGAAAATTGAGAGTCCTTCAACACCCAATCCCTTCAGAAGAGCAAGAGCTGAAGTATTTGGTAATGATTATTTATTGATTGCTCGAGCCTTCGCAATGCCTGAAAAAGAGAAATACGATCGATTGCTAGAAGCAACACCGACTATTATTCTTGGGGGGCGGGGTAGTGGGAAAACTATGATGCTTAAATCTCTTACACCTGAGGTACAATTATACATTAAAAAAGTAAAAACCATAAGAGATCTAAAAAAGCTAGGATTAAATTATATTGGTTTTTATTTTCGTCTAGAAATAGGAAGCCTTCTAATTTATGACAATAACATCATATTAGAAGCAGGTTTTGCACAATTAAGACAAGAATTTGACATCAATCAATATAAAACTGCTTTAAAGAAAATAAATAATTTGAATTATTATAATTTGAAATCAATTGGAAAAGATCCTATCTTATCTACGGGAATAAATGCTGCTTGGACAATATCACTAAATGAATTAAATTTTAAAATTTTGAAGAAATTCTTAAAGAAGTTGAAAGTGTTATCTCAAAAGACTAATCCTATTATTAATATTAATGAAAATATTGAAAAGGTAATATCTGAAAAAACCTTGTTGGTGTAGAAAACGTTAAGAAAATTGATGCAAGAAATCCTTTCAAGGTAGCATTACAATTAGAAGAGATCTTAAAAAACAAAGCTTACCAAAATTTTAATCACTTTATATCACCTTTAGGTACTAAATTACAATTATTGGGATTATATATTTATCTAAAGACAGCACCAATCACAACAAATTTACTCTACAGCGTTCCAATGAGACATAATGAGCTTTTTTACTCATATGGTTTAGGTAAGACATGGGAAATCAAATTATAATTAAATATGAAACTATTCCTCTAAAGATTACGACGATGACTTAACACTTAAAGAATATATAGTTTGCTTAAGGGTGTTCTAAAAGAGAGTTGGCGGGTTTTAGTGCCTGGAGGTAGAGCTGCAATTAATATTGCAAATGTTGGTCGTAAACCATATATTCCTCTTCACGCTTACATTATTGAAATAATGAGTAAAATTGGATTTCATATGCGCGGAGAAATTATTTGGAATAAGGCGGCTTCCGCTGGTGTCTCAACTGCTTGGGGTTCTTTTGCTTCGGCTAGTAATCCTTGTCTTAGAGATGTGCACGAATATATTTTAATATTTTCTAAACTTACAAATAAACTTGAAAAAGGTAATAAATCGAACACAATAAAAAAGGAAGATTTCGTTGAATGGTCAAAATCAATTTGGACCTTTCCTGCAACTTCAGCCAAAAAAATTGGTCATCCAGCACCTTTTCCTGAAGAATTACCACGCCGATTAATTCAATTTTACTCATATGAGGGAGATGTAATTCTTGATCCTTTTATCGGTAGTGGCACAACGGCATTAACAGCATTAAAACTAAAAAGACATTATATTGGCTACGACATTTTACCCGAGTATGTGGAATTAGCAGAAAAAAGGATCTTATCATTTAAGGAGCAGCTTAAACTTGATGATTTTTTTTAAAGTTGATCTTTAATTAAATCCTTATCGCTTTACACTTCTTAGTTTTAATTGCTAAAATAATATCTGACATTGAACGAATAGGCATATAAAATTTAGTACCGATTGTATTTAGTTGATTTATTGAATGAGCATCGCTTCCTCCAATTGTGGGTAATTCCATTATTAATGCCGAATAAAACGCCATTTTATTATATTTTTTACCTACGGCTCCGTTGATTTCAATCGCATCGAATTCAAAATCGTAGACATTTTCGCCAAAAGCGTATTGATGGGTTGAAAACGGATGAGCACACACCGCAATCCCCTCTTGTTTATGAATGAAATCTATCATCTCTTTAGCGGGAAGATTTTTTGAAGGTATAACTTTTATCCCATACGCTAATATATCGCCCAAATCACAATTAACTTCGACGCCAAAAAATATGCTCACATCAAAGAACGAAGAAATATTAATTGGTTTAAGTATCCAATGATCTGTAATACAAATACCATCAATTCGTTGTGAAAGACCGTTGTATAAACCTTCTACTGACATCTTAGAGCAAAGTGATCGGCTTCTCAAATGAATATGCATGTCTATAATTGTCATTTTTCCAGCAAGATTTTTTTCACTAATTCAATATACAACAATACAATTTCCTCCTTTTTTCTTAGCTTCTTTAAGTGCTTTATACGCTAAATATCTCGTAGGATCTTTACTAAAGTCTCTTTTTCGATGATGCTGAATAGGTTTTGTATCGAAGATTCTTCCGTAAGCCATACCAATACTCAAACTTGTAGGAGCATTTAAATCAATAGCAAGATTATTTAATTTTTTTCTTAGGATTTCAAAAAGATCGCAAATGACCTCTTGCTTTTGATAAAAAATTAAAATAGCCTCTTCGGTTCCTTCTTTTTCATTTATTCCCCAAATGTGTACTGCGTGAAATTTTCGTATATAGCTCATTAATTCTTGAGTTAAAAAACCCGTTATGGGATTAGGAGCCCATCTGATCCAACCCCTCTCGTCCATACAATTCTTAAATCCGTCAAGATCGAGAAATACTACTGTTCCGCAATCAGGTGAATTTAAACCCGTGATAAATTCTTGATCAGCCATATAATCTTAGCGATACTATCCGAGTATCGCTAAAAGAATAAAAAAAATCCTCTCATTTAAAATTTTCCATTAATTTAAAATTACTTATAACAATTTTTCTTCATTAGAAATTTTTGCCAGAGTTTTAATTTGATTAATAAACGATTTATCGGAAGAAAATTCAGATATTTGCTCCTTTGAAAGTAAGGCTGCTTCTTCTCGAGCTTGAAACTCTTTCGATGTTATAAAACCAACTTTACCCGCTTTGCTTATCTCTGATATAAAGTTATCAATCTCTCGATTAAATTTTTTAATATTTTTTAGATATTTAGGTAACGCAGCTGGCAGATTTCGATGTACTTTTTTGATCGTATTAGAAAAAGTTAAAAATTTCTTACTAAACTCTATTCTTGATTCTAATAATTCAAGAGCTTTTTTTGACTCGCTTAATAGTATATTCATCATCAGGAATTTTTTCATATCCTTTTTTCTTTGTTCGAGAGACGAATTTAACCATATCATTCTCTCTGAAGTTTCAGAAAATCCTTCTAATGTTTTTTTATTGATTTCTTTTTCAAGTGTTTCAATTTGTTTTTCATTATTTTCCAAGTTTTTTTCGCTTAAAAAACGCGCCATTGATATGATTTTCATTCCTTCTTTCTCTTGTTCGATGATACTCTGAATTGCATTAAAAGCTTCCTTTGAAGGGCGATATAAATAATTTATTATTAGTACATATAATAAATGTTCAGAAGGTTCTATATAATTGGCATAGAATTTATTTGGTTCCATATTTTCACTCAATTCCAATAAAAGTTCAAAGAACCCTTTCAAGATTTCAACTTTTTCCTTAGCGTCTTGAGGGATATTAAGTGATTCGATTAAAAATTTCTTGTAAAAGTTTTTAGCAATATCAAGTTTATCGTGGAATCCTTTTAGAATATTTACCATTTCTCCATAAGCAGACGAATCTAAATAATCTTTTCCAATAAATTTTAAATAATTTCGAGCTGAAAAGATTTTAGCAATTTCTTTTGGACAATCATCTAAATTTAAATCGACAATCTTAATAAAATATCTTTTTGTATATGCTATTGAAAATGTTTTAAGAATGACCTCAATATTATTCTGAATAGACTTAAAATCTTCCTCGACTATCTTTTCTATTTGGTAATCAATATCATTATCTCTGGTTTCATTTGCACTCTCTCTTTCTTTTATCAATTTTTTTAATTTTACAGCCCTCAACAAAGTATTACGCCCTTCAGACATATCCGTAAAAAATTTTGAAAGAATTTTATGTGCCACAGATCCCGTTAGTGCTCGATCAAGATTCTCGTCGATTAATATTTGCCAGTCTAATATATCCAATAATTTATGCAAGAACAAACTTTCTACGTTTCTGGGGAGGATTGCGAGTTTCTCGTGAAATCCTTCTATTAATTTATTTTCACTAAGCGAATTTTTCCATATGTGTTCTATTAACTTATCTCCTTTATCACTTTGTAAAATTTCAAGAAATCTTGGAATTATATCGAATAATGATATTGCCCATTTTGCATGTTCTTTTACTATAGGAAAATATTCCCTATATTCTGCCATAATCTCGTGGATAAGGGATGCTTCCTCCATTCTATTGGGGCTAATATAAGTACCCAGCGTATGAGCAAGAATGTCTTCGAAATTTAGTGTTTTATTTTTGGTTTTTGGCTCCAATTTCTTGCCTTCCTTGGCTTTTTCGACGAAACCCTCTAATAAATCTAATAAACTTCGCATCTTATTGTTACTTCTGTTAATTATAATTTGATTAACTTGGTTTCTATTCTTGTCTTCAAGGTCAGATAGAGCTTTGGTAAAAAATAGAATATAATTCAATACAGCTTCAACATTTCCTTCTTCAATATCGTCTAAACCTAATGAAATTTGAAATAAGAATTTCGGTATATCTGATCCCAAATCTCCACTGAATTCATTTGGTATTTCTTTGATGGAACGTTTTAAATTTTCAAAAATAATCCTGGTTTTCTCCTCGCCAATCTTTTCTTTAAATTGACCTTCGGATTTTTTTAAAAAGACTTCCATTTTTTAATCTCTTTCAAATTTTTGAGCAATTCTCTAATTTATCAATTCATAGATACAACAATAAAAAGCTTATTGTTCAACAATTAACCTAAATAATTAACTTACTTCGAAAATAAATATTTATTTGTTTCAACGATTTCGTTTTTATTAATATCTTTTCTGTTTAATGAAATATTTTAATAAAGAGAATAACTTAGGGATAATACTCAAATCATATTCGATGATTTATTTATTTTTAACATTCTATAAACTACCTTCAATTTCAATCGAGAAACTCTTTTTTTGACATTTCAGAGGTAATATTCATATAATATTAATATTTTTGTATTGAATTTCACATTTTATCTTTGAATAGTCGATTGTCATATCTTTGCCATTAAAATTTGGTTGGGTTAAAAAGTGTTAGATTTAAGTTTGCAACTATGTCGTTTTTGCCAAAGAAATGTGAAATTGGCTTATTATTGTGAGGAATGCGGCGCAAGTTTTTGTACTGACTGTTTAAACGAGGAAAAGATTGATTTTTTTGTGTGTCAGGACTGTAATTCAAAAAATATTGAAATTTTAAAAACAGACAGAAAAAAAGTGTGTAAAGATTGCGAAAGCGAGAATATAAATAAAATTACGCAACATTTAAAATCTTGCCCGAAGTGTAGTTCGCCTAAAATAATCAATGTATACGAAAAAAAAGAAGGATTAGAGCAAAAATTTCTGGAATTGATTAAACTATCTCGTTCGTTTTTAAAACCGGTCAGGGAACTTATCAACGAATTGTATTTATTGCGACAGAAAATTAAAGACGCACGAGCTCCTCCTATTAAATGTTATCATTATCCTAAAATGGAATCTGAATTATTAGCTGTTTTTAAATTGATTATATACTTAAAAGATAATTTATTTGGAAAAATTAATACTCATTTTCGCCATTTAGCTCTTAATAGAGACTTTTTTTTTGACATCTATAACCAACCAAATTCAAATATAAGAATAATTGAGAGCATTTTAGATAACTTAAGTAGGAGCCATGATTCTATAGTCAAATATATTACCGATAACCTAAAAGATATATACGAAAAAATCGGACCGTTTCAAAATAATTTACGGTTTATAGAGAAAATTAAAAAGCTATTTTTACCATATAAAAGATTTTTAAATTTAGCCGCCAATGAAAAGCCTGTTTATGCAATTAAAACCAAGTTAATTAATGGGTTAAATAGTCAAAATAGATTCAGGAAAAGCAGAGGTATTTTGTTTATAACCAATTTTGATTTATCGTTTGTTCATGAATATGGAATTCTCAAGAAAAAGCAAGAATTAATTTTTAAGGCTCCTGTTGACGATTTAATCAAAATAAAAGACAAAGGTAAATTATTTAAAAAGTTGTTTATACAATTTGATTACGGTAAATACGAATTTTCGTTGCCTTCGCATGTGGTTTCAAAAATAATTGATTATATTCTTTTAGCGAGATCTTTTCAAGAAGATACCATTTACAATCATGAAGACGCTAAAAAACTACAAGAAATTGATTTAGATTTAAACGATTTCGTGAAATATATCGAAGAAGGCATAAATAAGTTCTTTAGTTTAAAAATCCAATACAATCAGAATATAAGCGACTCTCAAATTAAAAAATTCGAAGAAGCTAATAGTTATAGTAATGTATTTGCTCGAAATTATAATTATCAATCAAATAAGACGCCTAGTTATCAAAGACCAATATATCCTTTCCGAAATTCTAGACTTCGAGAAGAATCATTATTTAATAGGGGTGTCAATCGTCCAGCGCGCGTAAGAAATTCTCAACATCAAGACTATGAGAATTTTAAAGAAAATTTTTATCCTCAAGATCCAAATGATCCCTATAGATTTCAGAATTATAGACCTCACGGATTTGTTAATCCTGGCAATTATCAGCGCTTTAAAAGACAAAACAATAATACTCGTTCTGATTTCGAAAAAAGTATATTAATGAGAAGACTTGAAAGAGCCCAAAAATTAGGTCAGCAGTTTTCGCCTGATACAAGCGAGTGGTCCGATAATTATTTTGATGATGCTCCCATCTACAGAAGAACAAGCCCCATCTTTAGCGAAAATGAAATAAATTCTTTTAATAATCCTCATAAAAATCCTAAGTACGGGAAGTTTCGCGAGTATAACAAAAATCATTTATCTGAACTATTTAATTTTGACGATTATTCCATAGACGATATTAAAGATTCTTTCGAGAGTGAAAAAAATTACCAAAAAAAAATGAATGAGCTCAAGAAAGAGAAATTTAGTCTTGAAGAAACTTTAAAAAAGCTTGACGCCAAATTTGACGATGGTAATATCTCAGAGGTT
>JAUWBH010000237.1 GCA_030605085.1 Promethearchaeota archaeon
TTGTTTTTTCCACTAATTTTTCACCAGCTTCTACGGATATGTCTGGATTATACTCTGCTTCTAAAATTCCTATAGATATGAGCATTCCAGTCCCGGCTACACCATAATCGTCAGGGATCAGGGACCCAATGGCGTCAATAGTGTATAACTTTGGACCGTCTTTGTCTACTCCGGCCAATACGAGATTAGTGTATAACGGAAACATTTTTCTCGAAAATAGATAATTCGAAATCATTTTGCCTATGCTCTTTGTAGAAATTCTCTCGCCAGCATCAAGCTTATAAAGCTTCGACTGGGCAGTGGCAATTTTCGTAAGCATCTGAAAGTCTCCGATTAAGCCGTATGCTGCCAATCCAGTATATTTCGTGATCTTAAACAATTTTTTCGTAGATTTATTAGTAACAGTATAGCCCCAGGTCGCTCTTCTGTCATTTCCAAGAATTACCCCGTCTTTACACTTAATAGCTACGCCACACGCGCCTGGTACCATAATTTGCTGGGCCATTTTTCTATCAACCTTATAGATTTGAATATTGAATTATTGAACTATTTTAATATCATAAAATTATCGAAAAAATATAAGTTTAACCTTAACCTTCTGATTATTTATAAAAATTTATAATAAAATTTAGTAAAAATGAATCAATAATGTATTCAATTCAATCACTTAATTAATTATTTAAATAGCCGTTGTAGTTTCATAATTTTCGTTAACAATTTCATCTATACGCCTTATAAACTTTGTAGCACCGTTTATAATAAATTTTAAAGCAAATTTTACAACCCATTTGAATTCAGGATATTTAAGCAATCCGAAAACAGCTTTTCTAATAAGAAATTTCTTATCACCATAGAAAGATTGATAACTCTCCGATAATAATTCTTGAATGTCGTCTATCGTTAAATCTGGTGTAGACATTAATGGCTTCATATGACCAATCCTTCTATTTTCCCATTTAAGGTCTTTATCTACCCAGCCTTTTTCAACAGCTTCATCCAAAAGTCGTGTTCCTGGAAAAGGGGTTATAGGATTCGTCATCATAAAATCTATTTCAACTTCTTTTATTAATTTAAAAGATTCTAGAATATCTTCTTTTGTTTCTCCAACATTACCAATAATAAATGACCCAAAAACTATAATTCCATTTTTATGACATAAATTAACACACTTTCGAACTTTATCAAGAGTATATCCTTTTTCCATGCGATCTAAAGCCATCTGTTTTAAACTTTCAAATCCTAAGAAAAAGCAAATGAATCCACTTTTACGCATTTCCTTAACCATATCAGGATTATTTGCAATATCATCTACCCTTGCTTGGCATGCAAACTTTAAGCGTTTATTAAGATGAGTTTTTTGGAGCAACTCACAAATTCGCATGATTCTTTTTCTGTTCATCGTGAAATTATCATCAACAAAAAAGATTACCTTAGTTTTTAGTGGGACTTGAAATAATTCCTTAATAACTCGTTCGGGTGTTTTTACTCTATATGTCCTGCTATAAAATTCATGTACGCAACAAAATCTACAGGTAAACGGACAACCCCTCGAAGTTTCACAGACCCAGGCAGTGGTCCATAAATAATGGTAAGGTCTATAATTTACAAGATCATTTCGAGGATATGGTAATTCGTCTAAATTCTTAATAAATGGTCTATCAGGATTGTGAATCACCTTTCCATTTTCTCTGTATGAAATCCCTAAAATTTCTTTTTTTGGTTTACCGCTTAAAATCTCCTTAAAAGTAATTTCGCCCTCGCCTCGCACAATTATGTCGATGCAGTCATACTGATCAATTACCGTTGGATCCAGAGTTGGATGGAAACCACCGACTATAGTTGGTATACCGTTTTTTTTGGCTAATCTACATATATTCAATACCATTCTCAAAGAAGGTGACATACATGTTACGCCAATGATATCGTAGTTACTTAATTTTTCTTCCATTTCTTTAATTCCATAAGATTTATCTACGTTTAAATCAAGAATATCAACATCGTGTTCGGGGATAGCACCCGCCAAAGTTAAAATATTTAAAGGTGGGCTGCAAATTACAGCTCCCATTCCTTTTCCGAACGGGAAAGGAGGATAAATTAAGAGTATTTTCAATTTTTATCTCTCATAATTTTTGTGATTAAAGATTATATTTGTTGAATATACATAGCAATATTTAAGAACTTTGTCAAAACTTTCTAAGTTTATTTTATAACTAAATAATACTAAAGCATTAAGATTATTCTTTCGATATTCAACCAACTTTTTCCAAGATATAAAAAAATTAAACATAATCCTCCCAAAATTGCTGAGATTAATACAATCATTAAAGGAGATAAAAAAGCCGGATTAAATATTTGTATTAATAAAATTGCTAAAACTGAAGTCACTAATAAACCTGTTATACTTTGGGCGGATTTAATACTCTTTACGCGATTACTAGTAGTAACGGAAATCAATACGTTTAGAAAAATTAGGACGGGAGTTAATACAAATACATTCTATTAAGTTATTAATAATTTTCAAGTCTAATTTACCATTGTTATAACAATTTTTAAAATTGTTTTCACTTTTAAATTATAATCTTACTCAAATTCAATTCTTACTCAAGGCAATCATTCGAATAATACCTTTATTTCTCGTTTAAAATTTAATTTTACTTATAATTGGAATTATTACTTAATTTTAATGATCACATTGAATCGATGATAACATAGATTGAGGGTGACATTTTTTTATTCAAAATTTTTTAATTCCCCATAAAATCGTAAAAAAACTATGTTAAAATACAATTTTTTCAATTTTCCATAATCAATTATTTTTATTGCAAAAAAGTAACTTCAAATTTTTGATATGATCAATAGTTGGATGATGACCGATGTTTAACCTTATATTAAATATCAAATTTTTTGTCGTAATTTTTTTTGAATTTTATTCTTGAACTTCTTCACGAATCAACAAAACATTTATATACTTCTTCAGATATATTACTAACTAAGAACATTAAAAATATAATTAAAAAAAAATTAAAAACCTAAATTTTAAAAATTTGGAGGAATAAAAATGGCTAAGAAAAAACATAGAGAAATCATCGAATCGATGACTCATGGAACTTTGCTTGGTCACCCATTAGACGCCTCATGAAACAACAAGGCGCTTCTATCGTTGCCCGAAATGCTGTCGACTTATTAATCGACCATTTGGAAAAAACTGCTATTGGCTTAACTGAGCAAGCACGAGCTTTTACAATGCATGCGAACCGCAAGAAAATTACAAAGAACGACTTGCTCTTGTCAATTAAATACTTATAAATGAGCGGTTTTCGAACAAAAAAGCTTTAATTTATTTATTTTTTTTTTTCTTAATTTTGTTGTATAAATTTTTAACCAAATTCCACATTAATTTTAAATTGCTAATATTGTTTCAACAGCTGGTTCTTTCTTTTTGAATCAAGAATCGCTTCTCGAATCAAATTTCAAATTTTTTAGAAAACGGATGCGCTCTTTTTTTTTAAATAAGTTTGTTCTGATGTATATATTTATGACAATTGAAAATTTCAGTTCAGAAGAAGAATCTCAAAAACACGATTTTAGAAAATATTTACCAAAAGTTGTGCAGACCAAAAGCAAACCCGTTAAGTTCGAAGAGTCCAAAATATATTGTAGCTTATTAAGAGAAATCCCTTTAAGTAAGGATGTCGCAGCGCGCATAACAGAACTTACT
>JAUWBH010000224.1 GCA_030605085.1 Promethearchaeota archaeon
TTTCTAGCGAAGATTATAAGGAAATACAAATAAGAGAAATTTCATGAGGAAAATGGAAAAAAAAAAGGATCCTTTGGAAGTTATTGGATGTTCTAAAGGTTATTCACATGAAGAGTTGAAGAAGAATCTTCACCGCCATTCTGGATATTCTCCAGAAATTGAACGACAAATAATTAGAATTCCAGAAGTAATATTGCGTAATTCTGGAACTCAGATGGCAAAGAAAATCAATCGAATGATGCGAGAAGTGTCTACTGAAGCTTATCGAGCAATACAATTTACACGAACGGAAATCAACAATCAAGGCGTTTTATTCGGAGTTGTATCACTCGTACATAATGTTATCGATGAAGTTTTGATCTATTTTCACAAAAGGTGGCCACAATGCATCATTTGTTTGTATAACGAGCGAAAAAGGGAAACTTGGATTATAACCGAAAAAGGAGCAATTCGCAAATTTGATCAACCTTTAAAAAAAGTAGTAGAAAAAGTTAGTAAGAATCGAACGATCGTTCCTTACTTCGAGGATATCCAATTTTCTGGAGAAGAAATATTCGAAACATTGTACAAATCCCAATTTATAGCTGAAAGAGAGAACAAGCAATATTTTAAAAAAATGATCCCGGATCAGTGCTTTCAATTACCTGGAATGAAAAATGGAGTAGAAAAACATTTCAGAAATAAGAAGCTTAATGACTTTTTATAACATGGAATTTGAAGAAGATTAATTGATTTTATATTATCTTCGCAAAAAGCTCTTTTGCTTCTTGATAGGACTCGTTTTCCTTAGCTAAATCGATTAAATTACCACCAATTATGTTAATTTTACTAATCTCCTCGTTATTGGATATGAATCCAAGCAGTTTAACACGGTCAATATTTAGATTTTCAACCTCTTCCGCTAAAACATTCTTTAAATCCTCTGGGAAACGATTTCCTAAGATCCATATACGCTCAAATTTAAGAGTTAATTCGTCGATTATTTCTAAAATTCGTTTCATGGTATGAATCCCCATTTTTGACGCATCCGACACGATTACAAGGTCAGTAACGTCACGGCCGGTTTTGCGAGCAAAATGTTCCAATCCCGCTGGTGAGTCTAAAAGGGTTATATCGTAGTTTTGAGAAAGTGTATCAATTACCCGTTTAAGAACATCGTTAATAAAGCAACTTTTTTTAATCAATTAGGATTTAATTTCTTCTTTTAATTTTTTAATTTTTTTTATAAGTTCGGTTTGTAATGATTCGTCCAATTCAAGCCCCATTAAAATTTCCAGTGCTTCTTCATAATATTTCAGAGCTTTGCCAAGTTCTCCTCGATCTTGGAATACGCTACCAATATTATGTAATATATTGGATTTTCCGATGAGAGTTCCTGACAGTTCAATAGTTTTCAGTGCTTCCATATAATATTTCAGAGCTTTATCAAGCTCTCCTCTTTCTTGGAATATCCTACCCATATTATTTAGTCGATTGGATTTTCCTTTAAGATTCCCTAACTGTTCGTCAATTTCCAGCGCATCCTTAAAATAATTTAGAGCTTTGTCAGGTTCTCCTCGATCTTGGAATATTCTTCCAATATTATTTAATCTATTGGCTTTTCCTACGAGATCTCCTAACTCCTCCTCAATTTCCAGTGCCTCCTCATAATTTTTCAGAGCTTTATCAAGCTCTCCTCTTTCTTGGAATATACTTCCAATATTATTCAAAAGAACGGATTTCCCTTTGAGATCTCCAAACTTTTTCACAATTTCCAGCGCTTCCTTATAATATTTCAGAGCGTTGTCAAACTCTCCTCGATCTTGAAATATTTTACCAATACAATTCAATGAAATGGATTTTCCTTCGAGATCTCCTATCTTTTCGTCAATTTCCAGTGCCTCCTCATAATTTTTCAGAGCTTTATCAAGCTCTCCTCTTTCTTGGAATATCCTACCCATATAATTTAAAAGATTGGATTTCCCTTTGAGATCTCCTAACTCTTCGCCAATTTCCAGTGCCTCCTCATAATTTTTCAGAGCTTTATCAAGCTCTCCGCGAATTGTTAATATTCTTCCAATATTTTTTAATATTTTGGATTTTCCTTTGAGATTTCCTAACTCCATCACAATTTCCAGAGCTTCATTAAATCTTATCAGAGCTTTGTCAAATTCTCCACGAGTTGCTAATAGTAAACCAATGCGATTAAAATTTTTAGCCTTTGCTTCGAGATCTCCCAACTTTTCGTCAAGATCCAGTGCTTCTTCGAGATTTTTCATTGTACAACTTCTTATTTTTTTTAAACTCTCGTTTAATACATTTCTTATACTTAATGGGGAATTTGCTTCGAAGTAAGCGTAGTGATTTCCCGAAAAATCCGTAAAATGATCAAGAATATCAATTTTTGGTTCTTTTAATTTATCAAATTGATTTGAGGTTAATTGTGAGTCTGTTGTATCTGAATTGAATGCTTGTTTATAGTAGCTTTTTACTGCAACATTAGCATTATCGCTCAACATAACTATTAGGCATTTTTCTAATCCTGCTACAATTCCAAATTCAAAAATAACATTTGGTCTAAAACCATCTAATATTACTATGCCCAAAGTCGAGTCTTTAATTAGATCAATTATCTTCTGATAATAATTTTCATTGGGATTGATTTCTTCCCTTAATAATATTGGATTATATCCTTCGCTTTTCACACATTCTTTAACAATATATAAAATATGCTCGATATATTTTACATGTTTTTTTGAAGAATATACGATAATGCAATTCAATTGCTCTTTTTCGATCATCTTAATCAAAAAGGATTTTTTTAATAATTTGATAGCGTCCTTTGAATATTATTTAATAATTTACTTTATGATTAAATTGTTAAAAAGAATTTGTATAATCTTCACATGTTATTATTGTAGTTTCTCAATTAAGATTATACGAAAGTGATGAATATCTATTCCCCATATCCATTCGCTTCTTTTTGTATTGTTCGAGTATATTTAAGCCTATCAACTTCTGGTAGTGAATAGTCTTAATGGCAATCCCCATTTAAAGAACATAAACTTATTTAACCTAGAATTTAATTAATATCAGTATATTTTATTTTTAGTAATTGACAAAAATATCGAACTTCAGATGGTTAATTTGACAGAATTAAGTAAAACAAAGTTAAAACAATTACTCGGTAATATTAATCAAAATCCACAAATGGTAGAATTATACGAATCGAAATGGCATAGGATTATACATTTTTTGCACAATAGTGTAGGATATGTTATAGCTAAAGTTGCGAAAGCAGGATCAATTGAAAAACAAACACAAATAGAAGGGAGTGATTTGGATGTAAAATTTTGCACGTCTCCAAATCATAACCTCACTACCGTACTTAATACAATCCGAGTTAAAGCCGAAGAGAACTTTGGACAAGTCGCGAATGTAATAAAAAGCAAAAGCGCTGTAAAGATTTATTTTAAGGATCCTAAATGCAATATTGATGTAGTTTATCTTACATTAAATCAATTTGATAAAGAACACGAAGAGGATAAGAACATAGGAAGACTCCCACAAGTTAAACAAGACGCTATTAAATTAGCAAAATACGCCTTCTATAAATCCACTGGAGACTTAGTCAAGGGATACGAAATTGAGAAAGTATGCATCAATTCTAACTGCAATTCACTAGTAGGGTGCGTTAATGCCTCAATTTATTATTTTACGGGAAGGCTTATACAAAATAAAAATTCGATCGACGATGTTTTAAAATATTTAACTTAGAATTAATAATTATAATTAATGGTGGGTAATTTTTTAGAACAGATTTCTGAAATTTTAAACCAGTTAGACCAACTTAGAGAGAGTTTAAGAGATATTCCATCTCAAAGGGATATTAGTTGTACTCGCGAGGAAATTCACAAAAATCCGCCAACCTGGATTTACAGACCGAGATTCAAACCGAAATTTAAACTTATACCTCAAGAACAAAAGCTGGTTTTTATTAAATTAGTTGATAGTATAAACCTCCATCTAAAGAAATATTCGCCTGATAATCTGACTAATTTATTAGACATTCTTGATGTAAGTGGAAATAATAAAAAATCTATAATATTCTTGCTAGAAAATAATGTTTATAACACAAACGAGGTATACGGAGACTTCATCGTAGAAGAAATGCAGGATCATTATGAAATATATTATTTCCGAAGGGAAGAGAAGAAAAATCAACTTCCAACCCAAGACCGTTCAATTGATTTAGAAAAGTTCATAAAGCATGACGCAATTATTCAAATTCAAAATCAGTTTGACCATTTATGGGCAATTTTAGTTAATGAAATAGAAAGATGTAAAGCTTATTACCAATCCAATCAAAAGAAGGATTACGATGAAAAAATAAGCTTTATTAAAAAATTACTGGAAACTAAAGAGTGTGAGTATCTCGATTTTAAAATCGCTATGTACGACCTATTTTCGGAGAAAAAAAAAACGAAATGGGAGCAGAGAAAAGAATTTCTAAAGGATATACTTAGTCTTGTAAATAATAAAAACATGGAAACTTCTAAAGGGGAAGCGTATATCGTTATTGGAGTTGGAGAAGAAAATGAAAAATACAATGGAAATCATAGAAACATTGATTTTACAGATGAAGGATCACTAATTAAATTAAAAAACGAATTTATTGGACCAAAATTTAAAATTGAAGTGGAAGAATATTACATTTTTGGTGATCAGGATAATATTCTAATTAGAGTAGACAATTCAGTAGGTTTCGATCGGAATATCATAATAAAATTACTATACGAAGTCGGAGTTATATATGAACTAAAAAAAGATTGTGGTAATTCAACATTTAATGTCGAATATTATCGTAAAGGGACTTCATTTACAAGAGATGGCTCTATTGCTATTAGGATGATGCAAGAAGATCGAAATAAGATCTTGGACATAAATAATATCCAAAAAAATTTAAAAACAAAACGATTCATCCAGTTTTATAAGATGATTGCTAATATCTTCAACAGAATGGTAGAAGTTGATAAACCTATAAGAAATTCTGATTTTAAAAACAATGCTAATTATATATATTGCAGATACTCGTTAAAAACAGAAAATGGATTAGAATTTTTGGAAAATAATGAAGTTAAACATGTTATTAGAAAGGCAGCTGAGCTACTAAAAAAAATTTATTTGGCATTCGGTTATTTCAGCTCGAACGAAGGAGTGAACAATTACATTCACGGATATTACTTAAAATTTTACGAATCGAATATTAAAATCGTAGTAAATAAAATATCTATTCCAAGAAGTTCAGAAGATTTGATTTCTGAACCAAAGAACTTGGTAGAGGTTGTTAAATACATAGTATCGGAAATTGAAACAATGGCTAGTGAACACAATATAGAATATGATAAGGAAAAAATAGATTATAAGGCATTCGTTAATTCTAATAACGAAATAAAAAGACCAAACATTAGATTAATAGAAACGTACTTAGATTTCGTCGTTGATCCAGAAATATCCTCTGACGATTTATACGATCGTCTCAATCGCGTCTTTTGGGAAGTTATTCAATACAGAAACTTAGAAGTAATAAATGAAGAAGAAAAACAAACGGGAGTAAAAATCATTAAAACTATATGTAACAACCTTTCAAACCAGACTGAAAGCAAAGTTATAAATAAGCTTCATGAGATATTGTATAATCTAAGTAAGATCGAAGTTTTCTTTCCACACATAGAAGAATCTATGTGTTTAAATAAATTCATTCAATTCTACAAAGAAAAAAGGTATTACGGCTATTTGTTTGATCTTTTAGATAGTTTTGGATATTTTGTGAATATTGAAAAAGAGATTTTTCTTGCCATCGAAGAGAGAAACTATGAATTGTTGAAAAGATTTGGGAATTTTAATTTTATTGGTTACAAAATCGATGGGTTAGTTATTGTAAAAAAGCTCCAATCTAAACAAATAGAAATAAGAGATTTAGAAGATAAAGATCTGAAAGAGTCAATTCGCAAAATCATAGAGAATATTGAAAAGAATATCTTTATGTGAATAATAATATTTGAATTTATTTTCTTAAGGATTGAATTAACATTTCACCAATTTCGGTTAAATTATAATACTCCATTTTAACCATGTTAATTGAATCTCTGGAATTTTCGCCATTATTACCATTTATAATTAATAAGGAATCGATTAATCCAATAAAAATCAAATGAAATTGATTAATTTATGACTGGTATTTCTTGCCTTATATATATTTTTAGTTGATTATATCAAACCATTTATTTAAGTTTGAGTATCAAATGTAATGTTTTTAGAGGCCAACTTTAGAATTTATAAAATCAAACCTTATATGAATTCTTGTTTTTTATTATATAGAATATAAATTTAATGAGGCTATTCAATTGAGTCCAAAAGTAATATCTTTTAGTGGAAAGGGAGGAGTTGGAAAATCAACCCTATTAGTTTTGATGTTAAAGCATGTAATTGAAACTAATAAATATGAAAATATTCTTGTCATTGATGCTGATCCAGATGCTAATATTGGAGACATAATAGGGAAGGAGATCAAATTCAGTGAAACTATTGGTGGAAAAATGACGAAACTACAGGAAAGAATCCAAAAACGCCAAATACCTTTAGATGTAAACAAAAACCAAATTATTGAATCCGAAGTATTCGATGCTTTAATAGAAATGGATGACTTTGATTTAATTGAGATGGGAAGGGGAGAGGGAGTAGGTTGTTACTGCAGCGTCAA
>JAUWBH010000151.1 GCA_030605085.1 Promethearchaeota archaeon
TAATCCTTTATTTAAAATATATTATCAAAAAATTACTTTAATTACTTCTGGTTCGTTGATTGTATATGTAAAAAGCGATCCTATTAAGGACGAGTTCATTTTAGAGAAAGATGATCCAATTTTTAAAGATTATTTAAATTCAAACGAAATGAGCCTTGCTTTTCGTGGAAAGGAAAAATTTTTATGTCCTAAGATTAGTGATTTTAACTCTTTTGAAGAGGACGGAGAACCAATAAAATTAAATATTAAAGTTAACGATATGTTTCATACCTTAGAGAGTTTTGTTGCTGTTCTTGAACCAAACATCCTATTTGTTTTAGAAGCTAAAGATTCGGCAGAATCAGATTTAATTTTTACCTTTAATATGATGCCAGAGATTTCTGGGAAATTAAATCAAAATCTCTTGAAAATTGATGTTTATTTAGATAAAGAGCACAAAACTAAAGATATAACATATTTAAAACGCGAAGAAAATTACCAACTCACCTTTATGGAAGATGTTAAGGAAATAAGTCATGCAGACCTATATAAATCCTCGTTTTCTTTAGTTTTACATGTAAAATCTTTAAATAAACCCTATTAAAATTAATTAATTATAGTAATTTTAATTAATACCTCATTTTTTTCAATTCCAATTAAAAATCCAAAAAAATGTATTAACTGATTGATACGCTTTATTCGTTAGAAATTAAACGATTAATACGATTAAAGGATTAATACTTTTAATTTATAAACCTTCGACAAAATATTTTATTAATATATTAATTCATATCCGTAGGGTATTAAATTAGAATGAAAATCATAACAATAAACTTGCCCGAGAAATATCTTGAAGGAATTAGAATTTTGAATGATTTAGGGATCTATGCTAGTCGTAGTGAAACAATAAGAGTCGCTTTAAAAAGATTCTTATCGAATGAGTTAGAGTTTTTTGAAGATCTCGAAGAAGAGAATTTTAAACTGTTGGTTAAACATAATTCCAATAAACGTAATTAATTGAAATTATAAGGAGCTTTTTATTCCTTATTATTTTTATTATTTTTAAAAAAAATTAATTATTCTAAGTCTGTGATCAGTAATTAAAAAAATAAAATTTTTTAGTTATTATTATTTTTGTCCTTCTTTTCTACCATAAATAAGATAAGCTAATATAAGTGTTTCGAGGATTATTAACGGATAGAGATATCCTGTTGTCGTTTGGAGCCAAAAATATGCGATTAAATCCACTTGTAGCATCACTCCGAAGAAAATAGCATCTAATAAAAAATTCATACCACAAATAATTGCCCCTAAAACGACCGCATCTAACGCCCACTTATCTGAAATTATCGGATTTTTTTGTTCGTACTTCCATAAATAAATCCCTAGAACGATAATAGAGATAATGAAAGTTACAATTAACATTGCTATATAATATCCGAAATTGGGATTTTGGATTTGTTGACCTGTAGAAAAATCATAAAAAGTGGAACCTACAATTATAAACGCATAAAGCCACGACGCAAAACCAAGAACGATTGCCAACACTAACGATTTAATATTGATTTCTGCCATAACATCTTACCTTCTTATTTATTATTTCATAAATATATTGCTTATATTTTTAATTTATTAATAAACACGAAAAAATAAATAGATTAGCATAAATTAAATGATTGAATCAAGTTTGAAATAATCAAGAATAAAAAATAAAAAATAAAAAAAAAAGATAATTAAATTATAAAATTATTTCGTCGATAATCGTTCCATCTCTCATTTTTAAAAGTCTATCAGCGAGACGACCTATGGCAGGATCGTGGCTAACCATTAAGATTGTTTGATTAAGTTCTTTATTGAGGTCACGGAGTAGGTCAACTATTTCCCTTCCCATTTTTGTATCCAGTTCTCCTGTAGGCTCATCTGCGATAACCAAAGAGGGTTCGTTTGAAAGTGAGCGTGCGATTGCAACTCTTTGTTGTTCGCCACCAGAAAGCTCCGCTGGAAGATGGTCCATTCGTTTTCCTAACCCGACAACCTCAAGAAATTTAGTTACATTTTCTCTCCTCTCTTTTTCTGGTTTTTCCGCGAAAACTAATGGAAGCTCCACATTTTCGTAAGCTGTAAGAACCGGTACTAAGTTGTAGAATTGAAAGATAAATCCTATATTTCTAAGTCTCAAATTTGTTTGTTGCGTATCATCCATATGTGCTATATTAATTCCATTAACATATACTGCGCCGTGTGTTGGATTATCTAAAGCACCAATCATGTTGAGTAGTGTAGTCTTTCCAGATCCAGAAGGTCCCATAACGGATACAAATTCTCCTTTATCAATTTTCATGCTTAAACCGCTCAACGCACGAACTTCAACTTCACCCATATGATAGATTTTGGATAAATCAAAAATTTCGATCATTTTGTTGGGTTCAAGCTTATACTTCGTACCATCATCAACAATCCGTTTTACTTTTTCCTTTTTCTTTTTTAACCTCATGAATAGCTACCTCCAATTTTTAGTCGTTCCAAATCTCTTCTAAAGGCTTACCACCTTTTCTTTCGCCAGTGATTTCTCCATCAGAAAGCGTAATAATTCTATCGGCTGTTTCGGCTATCCTAAAATTATGCGTCACCATCAGAATTGATTGCCCAGCGTTTTTTAATTCGAGAAAGATTTTTATTATTTGTGTAGTCGTTTCAGAATCTAATTCTCCTGTAGGTTCGTCTGCTAGTAATATCAAGGGGTCATTAGCCATTGATCTAGCCACAGTAACTCGTTGTTGTTCACCCCCCGACAATTGGGTTGGTCTATGATGCATCCTCTCTCCTAGTCCTACCAAAGTAAGAAGTTTCTTAACTTTTTCTTCTGCTTCTTTACGATTTTTTTTATCAAGTAACATTGGTAATTCGACATTTTCGTACGCTGTAAGGATTGGAAAAAGATTGTAGAATTGGAAGATTAATCCAATCCTCCGGAGTCGTATTTCTTTGTGTTCTTTATTTGTCATTTTAGAAATGTCTTGTCCTGTTCCCGCACCATCCATATTGTATATAATCGCACCCGAGTCTGGAAAGTCAAGCGCACCAAGGCAGTTTATAAGCGTTGTTTTTCCAGCACCAGAAGGTCCAACGATCGCTACGAATTCCCCTTCTTTCATTTGAAGATTAATGTTGTTAAGGGCCGTAACCTTGTAAGCTCCGAGCATGTAGGCTTTATTAAGGTTTCTCACGTCAAGAACTAAGTTTGAATCAATTGGTACCTTTTTTGAAGATTTCCTCTTTTTTTTGTTATTTCGAGTTTTGTTTTTTTTCGTATCGCGATTTTTAATTTTATATCACCTTTTTCATATTAATTATCGAGTGCGTACAGCATCAATAATGTTAATGTTTGCTGCCCATCTGCTTGGAAAACGGGAACTAACAATTGCGGTGACAACGGTAACGACCACTAGGAGAGCAATTGTGACCCAAGGAATTGTAAATGTAACACTGAGAAATCCAGTGTCAGGCATTGAAAAGACCATTAATGCACCATTTATTAGACCCGCAATAATTCCGATTAAGACGCCTAAGAACGCTACTACTAAAGTTTCTCCTGAAATTGTTCTAATTACACCTTTTTTGCTCAATCCAATCGATCTAAGCATTCCAATTTCCCTCCTACGAGCCATTGTAGATAGAAGACAATGAAGTGCGAGGCCAATCATAGCAATTATAATGGCAAAGATCAACACTCCACTAAAAGTCATCGTTATCAAACCGATGAAGCCTCTGAACATTTGGAGTAAAAACGATCTACTAAACGCAAATCCTACGATATATCCTTCATCTTCCATGAATTCGGTTATATTCTCTAACACTTCCTCGTCATCTTCTCCTTCTTCAATCCATACATACCATTCAAATACATTTGTTCTAAATGTAAGAGTATAAGTTTTGAGATCTACTATGGACCAGCCTCCATCAGCTATATTTTCCAATTCATCTTCCAAATCATCCTTAACATCTTCGATATCTTCTGGATTATCGCTGTGAATTAAAACCGTTGTAACGTAATCGTTAGATGGATCAGAGCCTGCGTAATCGACATAAACTAATTCTCTTGCTTTTTCGTAATTAATGTAAACAGCATTTTCAGTTCCCGAAACATCCGGCATTGTCTCATAACCTGTTTGCCAGCCATATCTTTCTGTTCTATATAATTTTGGATCTTTTATTACTGCGGCAACTTGAAATTTAGACCAAGTCAATGGATTAATAAGATCTTTTACAGATTTCAATGTTGTAAAATTTAACCATTCAATATATAATTCGAAATCGCTGTGGTATGTTTCATTATTCCCCGTTATTCTCAGCTTGAGCTCACCTGTTAGAGGATTAATATATTGATGATCTGTATTAAACTCAAAAGGACGAAAGTCTAATTCTTGAGAATTAATACTTCTAAGATAATCAAATGAACTAGTATAAAAGTTAAATGCTTCTAAATCAAGGCTATCAATTGTGGCATTAACGGAAGACTCTATTGAACCAGATAAGGCTTTATAATAATTAGTTGGTGTTAAATAAACTGAAATGTTAAATTCGAACCTATTATTATCACTAACGTATGTTAAATTATTATCGTCTGAAGCTGTTAAACTGTCTCCATCGCCAGAACCTATGCCACCATATTTAAACGCAAAAACCGTATTTAACGCATTTAGAGTTACATTGAAGAGGGTAGTATTTTGGGGGAATATATACACATAATCCCCTACTCCAAAATTAGGATCCCCGTTCTCTCTCTGGTTGTAATAATATGTCTCATCAATGACACACACATCACCACCTAAATCAAGAATCTCCTCTAATGATAAATCTTTATATTTAGAAGCCACTTTTTTTATTTTATGGCTTCCAAAAGTTGAGTCAGATTTCAAATTATTATAATCATTAGCTCTTATTCCAATAACTTGAGTTAAGGGATCTAATGTCGCCCCCTGTGTTGGTGTAGCATAATCCATTCTTGCCGTATAATAATCAATTTGATCAACATCTTCTAATTCGTCTTCAACTGAAGAAAAATTAAACCAATTGGGTTGAATAAGGTCCAATTCAGTATTTCCCGTTCGAGATTCTTGCTTAAATATTATATCTGTACCAGCACCAGGCAGTTCATGAAGAGTTAATTCTTCGTAAGTTTCCCAAGAAATGAATATATGATAAGTGTCTTCCTGACCACCAATCATTCCCATACCCGCAAAACCCTCAATTTCTTCAACGACTGCGATAACTTCCAGTTCTTCTGTTACTGAATTTTCTAAAGCATGGTCTCTATCATTATCAAACAAGGCTTCTAAATTTGGGTAAGTAAATCCAAGAGAAAATTTCACTAATATTTCATCGTCAACATCTATATCAAGCTCATCTGATGCTATTTCTGTAACTAATACGGTGTATTCCTCTGAAAGGTCGTCCATCATTTCGTCAAGGGTCATATCGTCGGGTGCGATAATGTTTGTTTTTGTCATATGCTTTTTAATCTTATCGGTATCTATGATATGAACCATTATAGATTCGTCCCAATCTTCTTCAAGATACTCGTGTCCGAACCATTGATGCTCATCTTCGTTCCATATGAGAGCATTAGCGTGAGTTATTCCCATAACATCATCTACACCATCAACATCACGAAGATCATCCTCAAAATCCCTTGGTGTATCACCTGTAAAGATTCTTATGTCACATCCCATGATATCGTTAACAGATGTATCGGCACCGGCTTGTATAGACCCCATCATAACGCTTATACCAACTAGATAACTCGTTGTTAAAGCAATCATTGAAAATGTCAGAACTGTTCTTTTACGGTGTCTCAACACGTTCTTTTTTGTGAGTAATTTTGTTTGTTTCAAGTATGGACTAAAAATCTTGATAAAAACGCCAACAATGGGTTTTACAGCGAGTGCCATGAGCAATATCATACCTAACAATGTCAATGTAGGAGCAATCATAGAGATCATAGATTCCTCTTGTGAAGGAGGACCATGACCCTGTTCAAAAGTGGTAGCAAATATAAGATAAGAACCATAACTGATTAGAAAAATACCAAGCAATATATATGCGATGGTTCTCTTTACACGCTTTTTCTCTCGTTCTGTCTTTTGAGCAAGGGGATTCAAACACTCAATAAGAGGCTTGCGACTTGCTTTCCAACTCGGATAGATTGAGGCTATGACACAAGATATTACGCCTATAGCTAAAGTTGCTGCGATTGTCTGCGGATAAAGAATAATTTCGTACTCCATTCCTTCAAAGTACTCACCAAATTGTCCTGGCATACCCTTAAGGGATTCTATAACCATATAAAAGATAAGGTACGATACAAAAAATGAACATATCGTGCCAATTATAGCTCCTACTACTCCCATTATAAATCCCTGCGCCAAAAACATTCTAAACGTCTCAGATTTTGACGATCCTATCGCTTGGAGCATGCCCGTCTCGTATTCTTGTTCTTCCTTTATAATGTTAAAAATATTTAGTATAAGAATTATGGCGAGAATTAATGCGATCAAAGCAAACATCATAAACATAGTACTCATAGTTGTTACAGAGGCGTTAATATCTTCAACCGTTTCGGTTTTAAGGTCTGCGACACTCCAATCGTCTTCGTCAAGCTTTTTTTCCAGCTTCTTTACAATATTTTCAACATTATTAACATCATCTACACCGATAACTGCGAGATTATATTCGTCGTCATCAACATCCTCTTCTCCATCAACAAGTTCGTGGGCGTTATCAATATTAGTAAATATACATGGTCCTTGTGAAGGTGTCGAGTAGTCTGAAGGGGTTTCCGGGTCAAAATCACGAGCCTCCCCCATATCTCTTACTACTGCAACAGCGGTATACTCTATCCAAGTGTCAGTATCGTATATTGAGTAGCCCAGCTCTTCTCCATCCACAGGTAATATCCAAACGCTATCTCCTGCTTCAAAATCCTTACCGAGTTTAATTTTTAAGGATTCTGTAATTACAACGACTCGATCGTCTGTATCTTTATCTTCATTATCAAGTAATTCTTCAATTGTATCTCCTTCAACATCAGAATCTAATATTTCAAAAATGCCCCCGAGATCTTTTTCGTCTTTCGATTCTGGATCAATTCCATAGACCGCCGTTCTCTCACTATCTTCGTCTTGATTTCCATCATTCGTCGCACTTACATAAACCCTATATCCTGAGATTCTAAAAGAATAATCGGTAATACCGTCAATGTCATCGAATACTTCTTCAAGATCTTCTGGGTCAAACCAATCGTCGTCTATATCGCTCGTGCGTACAAGAATATCCGCGGTGCCCATTCTTCTATCGATGTCGTTTACAAACATAACATTGAAAGAATCGGAGGCGATCATTATTCCCCCAAAAAGAGCGACACTTAACGCAGATTAGCAGAAACTGCTAAATCTATCACGAGTGTCACTGTTGTGAGAATATAACGTGTCTTCCTTCTCATCATATTCCGAATAGCTATTTTAAGAATAATTCCCATATTTAATCTTCTCCATTACTTATATTATTTCTATTATTAATAATTCGCAAATTCAAGTACATTTTCGTTCTGTATCTCTTTTTTAATATTTGAAAGTATAGAATCTATCATATTGAGATTCTTAGTTAACAATTTAATTTGTTGTTTAATTATCTCTTTATGATATTTTAAAACGTCAATTTTAGAATCAATTGTACCTTCCTTTAAAAGTTCCATTTCTGGACTTGAAATCAATTTTTCTAAGTATTGAAGAAATGTAGGATTTGCCTCATCTGTAATTCCCGCAGTTGACAGAATAATAGACTTTATGGATTCTACCATAGTTGAATGTTTTTGAAGGATCATTTTCAATGTATCTCCTCCTTTTGGTGTTATTTCGTATTCTTTTCTTTCTCTTCTTCCATCCTTCTTCAATTTATATGTTATTAATCCTTTCTTGTTTAATGAATCTAAAAGCGGATAAATTGTAGAAGAAGTTGGTTGAAAGTACCCTAAAGTCCGTTTATCAATTTCTTTTTGAAGTTTATATCCGTGACAACAATCTTTTTCTAATAAAAGTAGTATAAGAGCGCTCATGAATCCCTTTTTCATCGTAATTTCGAAAGAATTAACTATTTCTCCGATGTTTTTGTTACTTTTATTTTCTGTCATTTTATTTAGCTTTCAAATATGTTTTTGGTAAAATTTTTTGTTAGATTTTTTTTGATAAATTTTTTTGAAATAAAAAAAAACTGTAGACCAATTTTCATAAACTAATTTTTTATTAAATAAGGTTAATTTAGAAAATAAACCAGAATTTAAATATGTATCTATCTTACTCATCTATCTTACTTATTATTGGATCAGTAGAAACATAGAAATAGTTAATATAAAAAATAATACCCTAATTAAATAGTATTACATTTCATTTGTCTTTGTTCAAATTATTCAAATTATTTTTCCTCTTAATTGTTAAACTATAATTACGTAATTCACATTTATTAAAATATATATTTTAAACATTAACAATTCTCTCGTAAGTTATGAAAATCACAAAATATTATAGTAATACTGATGTGAGACTCGAAGAAATGCCTAGACCTAAGATTGGCCCCGGTGAATTCTTGGTTAAGGTAAAGAAATCGGGTATTTGTGGTTCAGATATCCTTGAATATTATAGGTTTGCTAAAATGAAAAAATTGGGGGTTGATAGCCTTGTTCTTGGCCACGAAATAGCTGGAGATATAGTTGAGGTTGATGAAGGCGTAATAAATCTTAAAGTTGGCGATCGAGTATTTGTATCGCACCATGGTCCTTGTTTTAATTGTCATTTTTGCGAATTAGGGCATCATACAGCATGTCATTTACTTCATAATACTAATTACGACCCTGGAGGCTTTGCCGAGTATCTTAGAGTCCCCAACATTAATGTTGAAAAAAAAGGCGTTTATGTGTTAGATGACAATGTTTCTTACGAAGAAGGGGTTTTTATCGAACCGTTGGGATGCGTCTGTCGAGCGCAAAGGTTAGCCAATATCAAGAAAGGACAGACTCTATTGATATTAGGTAGTGGCGTTTCAGGATTATTGCACCTCATGTTAGCAAAAGCGAAGGGCGTAGAGAAAGTAATAACTACAGATATAAGCGAATATCGATTAAAATTAGCTAAAGAATTTGGTGCTGATGGAGCGTTACACGCAACTGAGGATCTTTCAACAGCAGTAAAAAAAATTAACGATGGAATACCTCCAGATGTTGTAATTGTCTGTACTGGAGCTTTATCTGCAGCAAAACAAGCGATTGAATACGCTGGACCCGGAACGACAATAATATTTTTTGCAGTTCCTAAACCTGGAATAAATCTCGAAATCCCAATTAACGATTATTGGAGAAATGAAATTACTATTATGACTTCTTATGGAGCGGCTCCTCAAGATTTAGACGAGGCATACCACTTAATCTTTTCAAAGAAAGTTTCGGTAGTTGACTTGATAACCCATCGTTTTCCGCTCAGTAAGGTTGGAGAGGCATTTAAAGTTGTTTGTGAAGCGAACGAATCTCTCAAAGTTATACTAGAACCAGACAAAAGTTAAATTTTCTCTTAAATATTTCAACAACCAATTTCTACTTTATTTAGTTATTCTCTGGCAAGTTCTAATTTCTTCCATTCTACTTCTAACTTCTCTTTTTCCACTTTTAACTTCTCTTTTTCCACCTCGAGTTTCTTTGTTTCCAATTCTAATCCATCTATAGTTGTTTTCATAGTATCCCTTTCTACTTCTAATTTTTTCTTCCCTGCTTCCAAGTTATTCTTCTCCTCCTCTAATCTTTTCCTCTCCGGTTCTAATTCTTCCTTAGCTATTTTAAGGGTCTCGTTTTCATGTGCGAATTTCTCCTTTTCTGTTTCCAAACTCTTTTTCTCATCCTCTAACTTCTTCCTCTCCGCTTCTAGTTCTTCAATAGCCATTTTTAAATTTACCTCTCCTAGTTTTAATTCCTCTTTTTCCGCCTCCAATTTACTATATTCCGCTTTTAACTTCTCTTTCTCAGCCTCTAAGTTCTCTTTTTCTTCTTTTAAATCCTTCTGTATTTCCTCTACGCTTTTCCATTTTACCGTTTCACCGGTTATTTTTCCTAGTTTTATTTCAGCCATATTAAGCATATCGTTAAACGCTTGCATTTTGCTAAAGTCTAAAGCTTCTGCTTAATTATATTTGGCTAGCATATCATCGAACAAGTTCTTTTTTTTTTGAAGAACAGGGTGACTAAGGTAACTTAAAAAGGTTGCGAGGGAATTTTGTGTGAGTTCGGGCAGACTCATGCCTAAGGAGCTTGCCATTAAATTATCCAATCTTTTTTTCAATTCTACGATCTCATAAGCGTAATTTACGAGTTCAGGCCTTTTTTGAGCACTTGCGGATTCTCTCTCATCATATTTCCCTAATTTTATACTAAGTTGATCTAGTTTACGAATAATGTCCTCCATTTTCGTGAAGTTTTTCGATCTAGCAATGTAATAGAATTCCATTAATTCTTCTAATAATCTTGGATACTCGTAGATCTTAGGATGATCTAAGTAATACATTAGAGATTCAAGTTGCTTTTCTGTTTTTAACTGTAAACCGAGCCATTCTCTACCCTTTTTCTCTTTAATCTCATTTTTTATGGCTTCTATTTTTTCCATAAATATTTAATAGTGTCAATCTTTAAATGTATTTTCTTCAATAAAATTAAACACAAAAATGAATTTTGAAACTATATATTTTATGTGATCTTGAACTACAAGGGATGAGTTTTCTTAAGCAAGCAGTCATGGTTTTAAACACGTTTTTTTTTGAATATTTAAACTCTTAAAAGTTTGCTCTTTTGGAGATGCTGCACAATTATCCAATATTCCCAGTGGTTATATATTTTTTTAAGAAATCCTTTCATCTTTTTCTTGGGGAAGAACAAGTCTTTTTTTAGTAGTTTTTTTACTTTTTCTTCAAAATCAGGACCTAACTTTAAGTTAACAACTGTCACATCAATTATTTTTTGATTTTCTTTAATTTTCCTCCTCATATACTCAAAAGGCGTTTTATCAGGATGTTTTATTATATAAGAATGGCTAGATGTAAGATATTTTGCACCTTCAAGAAATATGATCTCAACCCTATCAATATCCTCCAAATATCGATCAATTGAACACTCTCTAAAACCATACCACGGACCAAAACCCTCGACTCCTGGTTCAGGCTGATCAAATCCCATACAACTAATATGCATTATTTTTTCTTTTGGAAGGTAAAGGCCAACATGCGATTTTGAATGCCCTAATAATGGAATAGTTTCGACTTCAAAATCTTCAAATTTTAATATAACTCCAGCTTCAAAATCACTTACGCTTTTACATTTATTATATTTATTTAACTTTCCAAATTCTTCTATTGTTGAGAACTCCATTGCCTCCTTAAACCCAAAGCTCTCGTAAAAGTTTTTTAAATTGATAAGACATTTAGATTCGGGATTAGGAGCGTGAATCTTTGCACCCCTCTGTTCCCAGGCGTAAACATGCGTGATGTGATCCATATGTCCGTGAGTACAAACATAATCCGAAATAGGACCATAATACTTATCAATTTCATTGATTAAATTCGGTTCAATATTAGCATCGAGAACAATAGTGTTTTGATTTCGATCTTCTTTAGGTAAAATTAGGAGCCCATCACAGCAAGAAAAAACTGAAGGAGGATTAATTTGATGTAAGAGCAAAACATCATCGGAAACTTTTCTTATCTGAAGATTATCTATTTATGGTAAAGACATTGAACCAAATATTCTCGATAATTTTATGCTATTTTTTTTCTATTCTAGAAAAAAATAAATCAGAAGTTAATAATTTAACCTTATTAATAAACTTGACATGAATTGAATTCATGGTATTCATAGTTTCGAAAAATCTAATCGTTTTTTTTAAGACCCATATAAATTTTAAAAATTAAGAAAAAAAGAAAAAAATAAAATCAAATTTAAAGACCAACTGGGCCACTCTGGTAAATTTCGTACGCCTCGTCTACTGAAACATTTTCGTGGACAATTGCTCTTACTGCTTTAATCATGCCAATAGGTTTATCTGATTGGAAAATATTTCTCCCCATATCTACGCCTACTGCGCCTTTCTCCACAGCATTCTTTGCCATTTGTAATGCGTCTCTTTCCTCTATTTTCTTGCCACCAGCTATAACTATTGGTGCCGGACAAATGTTAGTAACATCTTCGAAGTTTTCACAATAATATGTCTTTACAAATGTGGCGCCCATTTCTGCTGCCATTCTACTGGCCATGCCAAGATAGCGGGCATCTCTAACCATCTCTCTTCCAACAGCTGTTACTGCCAAGGCTGGGATTCCATATTGTTGCCCCCAATTTACCAATTTAGATAAATTCATCAAAGATTGTTTCTCATATTCCCCACCTACAAAAATAGAACAAGTTATAGCTGATACATTTAATCTTATCGCATCATCAATAGTTACATTAATTTCTTCGTTAGAAAGTTCTTTAAGCATGCTGGCTCCTGCTGATACTCTCAAAACTATTGGAATGTCTATCTCAGCTGGTACGCAGTTTCTTAGCATACCTCGAGTTAATATTAGAGCATCAGCATATTGAAATAAAGGAATCATATCATCAAAACACTTTAATTGGCCGGGGATATTTCCAAAATAACCATGATCAATCGCTTTAATGGCTTTAAAGCGCTAACATTGCACTTTTAAAGCTAACATCACGCATCGACCAGATTTAGGTTTGATGATTCTATTTAATCGGTTTTGAAATCCCCAATCTCCTACAACTGTAATTTTTTTTCACATCCTAATTTTTTAAAAGTTTTCTTTTATAAAGTGATTAAGGATCTTTATTTTATTATTTTTTCTAAATAAATGAAATAAAACACAAAAACAAGTAAAAATAAGATTATAACAAATGAAATTCATATTTAAACCTATTTTATTATTTAGAAATAGACTTATAATATTCTTTATTAATAAAATCTTGCACTGCGTCCTTTTTTATCCAATAAGGTACAATAATTACGGGGATGTTATTTTCTTCTAATAAGTAATTCTCTTCTAAAATTGATTTCTAAAGCAAGTCCAAGAACTCTTCGACTTTATTCCTTATTTTCGTCGTTAATTTAGGAGAAAACCATTGTTTGATAAAACTTTTTATTAAACCTAATCTAAAATGATTTATTTTTGGAATCATTAAATCACTAGAAATTTTATCGATAAGATCATCCTCATAAATCTCATCTACAATTTCGAGAACATCTTTCGTGAATTCTGATTCTTTTATAAGTTTAGCGATAGCCTGCTGAATTATGATTAGTTGCTCTTCCTCGTCGATAATTTCTAACGCTTTTTTTACAATTGACTCTTCGAATTTTAGTTTTTCCTCCCAAGGAGTTTGAAATATGTGTTGTTGTGAATCCATTAAGAGAACATTCTTTTCTTTTAACTTAATTTTGCTAAGATCAGGTTCTTCTATATAAGATATTCCTGATTTACCTTTATATCTACTAGGTAACATACTATTACCAATTGCATTAATTATATCAGCCTTAACATTAAAATTTTCGTTTACTATAACGCTAACTGGGTAATTAAAAATCTTTGCATGCATCATACTAAACACGCCATACATTCCAAACATTTGTATTAGTTTTCGTAATGTAATTACACCAGCCGCTTCTCTTTCGGTTTCTTCTGTAGGCATGCTCATTTGAATGTCTATCCTTTCGTATCCTCGTATATTTCCCTTAGAATCTACAAAAACTATGAATTGATGCTCGGGACAGACTGCTCCTGGAGGAACTTGAATCTTGATTGTACCAAATTTCTTTTGAGAAAAAACTGTCTCGGGGACATTAAGATTTTTGACGGTTTGGCAAATTGGACAGGTTACCTCTATTTCTATAATTTGAGGTTCCATAATGAGGTCTCTTCTTTATTAATTATAATTAAAAAATAATAAGCGATTTTTTTATATTTTTTTTCCAATAATAAACACAATAATTTATAATTAAAAAATTTAGTTTTTTAAGTTTATTTTCTATACTAAAAAGTGCTAGATTCTTAATTAATTATTAATTTTCTCCGAGAGACATTCCAGAAACTATTAAGACATTTAAATTTTAACTTTTTCTGTAAAAAAATAACATGAAAACTAAAAAATGGTTTCCAACCAAGGAATAATTCGCCTTAGAGCTTCATCAATGTTTTCCTGAAAAATTAAATGAGATGTATTTTCTAAAATTTCTAATTTTTTATTCTTACACTTTAATCTATCGTATATTTCCTGCATATATTCGACAGAAAATAAGGCATCATCGTCTCCGTTAATTATCATGATTGGTGTTTCTATTGTTTCGAGAGGTCGTGCTAAAGGAGCACTCATTTGAGTATAAATTGCTGTCATCGTATATTTATCCGAAAGGATCTTATCTTTCATCAGCAAGTCAATCCTTTTAATCACCTCCTCTGATTTCGCTAATTTATAGAAATCTAAATATGTATAAATACTTAAACTTGATTTTGGAGCTGTTTTCGCTAATTTTGGTACTTCTTGAATTAAATCTATTAGCTTACCTTCGATTTTGATAATCCTTTTATATGCCTCCTCATTAAAGATTGCTGCATTATGACAAATTCCAGCCTTAAACCTCGTATCAAACGCAACACTATAGAGCGTCGTTATACCACCTAAACTTGAACCCATAACCACAATATCCTCTCCAAATTTCTCTCTGACATAAGTATTTACATCATACACAGTTTTTACAAACATTTCCATCGTAAAATGCCCTCTTTTTCCCTCGCTTAAACCGTGTCCAATCATATCTGGAGCAACTACTCGATAACCTTTTTGAAATAGATTATAGCAAAACTCCGCATAGAATCTGCTATAAACGGAAGTCCCATGGATAAATATTATTGTTTTGTCTGACTCCTCTTTATCGTAAATGTCTAAGTGGATTTTTAATCCTTCGGAAGTAATGTATTCTTCTTTAATTATTTTTTTTATTTCAAGTGGATCAGTGTTTAGGACATAATTGAACCAATAATCTTTATATTCTAATTTACGCATATTTAATACAATTTTCCTAAGATATTAAATTTTTAAAAAAATCCTCAGAAGATAGTTTTGTTTAATGAGTTCTTTATTTAATCCAAAACAATCGAAAGTAAAAAGAAAACTATTATTCCAACTGTTCGTTGAAATTCTATAAAACTTATAATTTCTTATAAATCAAAAATTTTTTACTCTTTTAGATTTTATATTTTGGCTCTTCCTTTTACATTATAATCCCATTTATCCCTTAATAAGTATCATGAGTTCAGAACGATTATTAAAAATTGGAGATGTCGCAACTCTTTTAGGAGTCACTACTCAAACTCTTAGAAATTGGACGGTAAGTAGATGAAACAAACCATAAAATTCAGATTGCACCCGACAGCTGCACAAGAGCAAAAATTACACGAAATTTTTAAAATTTATAATAAAGTCAAGCGAGTGGGATATAAGCTATTTTATAGGTTAAAAGATATAGAGTATAATAAAAATGAAAAACGAGGGCTCGTGCAACCTAAATTGATGGATATTTGTAATAATAATCCTTATGTGAATAGTATCCTCATAGATTGTGAGAATAAATTAGCCCAGCAACAAACATGGTTTGAGAAGCGAGAAACCTATCTGACGCGTCAATTAACTACGATTTTGGTGAAGATCGAACAGATAAAGGAA
>JAUWBH010000155.1 GCA_030605085.1 Promethearchaeota archaeon
ATTAATATTAAACACTACTGCATTTCCGTATGCAGCTTCCTATTTCTTAAGAGTCACTGCAACTAGGAGCAATTATGCAACCCAATCTTTAGACATATCAATTAATATTCTACCCATTCCAACTACAATAAATGGAGAGGATGCTCTTGTAGAAGAAGTAGAAGTTACATATGGAACTAGAAAATTATTATCTTTCGATTATGAAGTTGATGGTGGACCAGGAGTAACTGATGCAACTACAACTTATAAATGGAATTACGATGGAGGATCGTTTAAACCTGGAGAATTAAGAACTGGCTCTAAGGCTGGTAAATATGTACTATATTTTGATACGGAAGATCGAGAAACAGGGGATTACGCTATTGTTATTTCATTTGGAAAGGTAAATTACGAGTCGCTCTCGGCTACAATTTTTCTTGAGATAATTGAGAGAGAATTTGACGCAGACTTAAGTGCCAAAAATCCAGAGGGTGAAAAAATAAAAATAGAGGATGATTTAATAGAAGTCGTGAAAGGGGATACGATTATATTTCAATTAGAATTAATAGATAAAACAGATGATGAACCTTTAACTGATGCAAATGTCATCTTAAAAATTGGAGAAAAAGAATTTGAATTTGAAGAAGTTGATGATGGGATTTACGAATACGAATTTAGTACTGAAAAATACGAAGCGTTTTTTACATCTGAAACAGTTACAGCAGAAATCACTATTGAAAAAGATAATTACGAGTCAGATACAATTGATATTACTATCGTTATTGGTATGGAAGAGGTCTTGCCGGGAATACCAACATTTTACTTTATAATGATAATGGGGGCAATCGTTGGTGTTGTGGGTAGTCTCGCAACCTACAGATATATACAAATAGCTAGAATTCCTAAATTCGTTAAAAAAGTTAAAAAAATTAGAAAAGCTATTAAATCGAAAGATAACATCTCAGAATCGCTATTGTACCCCTCAAAAGATGATTACATGGTGAAATATATAGGTGATCGATGGAATGTACTCGGACTCTCGTTAAAAGATAATATTGGAACTAAAGATAAAATCACTAAACAAGGTGGGGATATTAAATAAATGCCAGTTGGATTAATTGTAATGAGATGGGATGAAAGAGCCGGCACCGAAATCATAGCAAAATATCCAGAAGAAATCAATGTAACTGAAAAGACTCTAATGCAAGTATATAGTACGCACGAGTATAGCGGAGAATCAGGATTAGTTAGTTTAATGGTTGGTTCACTAAACATTGCGTCTTATTACACCGGATCGGAAAGTTCTTATTACATTCTTTTGCTTTTAAATTTAGACGACGATCCTGACGCCTACGAAGGAGGCTTGGCGGACGCAGCCCGAGTAATCCTTCAAAATATCAAGGAACCAGAGTTTTTAGATGTAATTCCCTCAATTTTCCAGCGACTTTCTGTTTATCCGTCGCTTAACGATGAGCAACACCTTATCATTACCTATTTTGACGAAGTAAAAAGAATGATTATTAACCGTCTTAGAGACGAGGGCGTAGTTTCTAAATCAGAATTGGTAGTTTGGCTAAAAGATTTATATAAACGAGGATTTGCTGACGTAGATCCGATTCTAAGTGACTTGGTCAAGCGAGAATTAATCAAGGAAACCTCGGTGAAGGGAATGCCTTCCGAATTAATTTTCCTTACTAACGATCTTTTAATGGCAAGAGTACCACCTGTAAATCTTTTAAAGGACCCCGTTGAAAAAGGACTCCCTGCTCATCTCGTAGAGGATTATATTACACAATGCAAGAAACTTTTCCAGAATTATAGCCCTACGGATGAAGACAACATAAGGATTGCTAACATTCTTGTTAACCCTCAAAATTACGAAGTTTTAAGACTGCTCAGAACAGCAATCGTCACGAAAAGTGAACTCATGAAACTTAAGAAAAAGGGCGTTGATAACGTAGATATTGTGTTGAAAGATCTTTGGGAAAGTCAAATGCTGGCTGTCTTTCAAGGTGGTCAAGGTGAAGAGTATTACGCCTTGGTCACTGATTTCCACTTGTCTCTAATATTTCCCAAATACCTTCTAAGGACAATAAAACAGGAATACGAAGTAAAATCAAAATCAAACAAGGTTTTAATCGAATACCTTAGCGTTCTCGAAAGTGCTTACTTAGATTTGAAGACAAAAGAGAAGAAAAAAGCAAAATCTAAAGAGTAAATAACTAATAAGTAAAATATTTTTTTCACTTATTTTTTTTCTAATTATTCACGATTTTCTAATTTTGTCGTTGTTGGATTATTGTATTTAGATCATAATTTTTCTTTAAATTTATTTGAAAATTCAGTCTAAGTCAAAAAAATATTCCCTTTTCTGAAATAATTATATTATTTTTATATTAGATAACCTAAATATTATAAGACCTTTAGATTTATATTTCATTAAAAACATATCTAGTAATATTAAATATTTAAAAATTTAACGAAAAATTTTCTTTTAAAAAGATGTAAAAGCACATGACAGAAAAAAATAAATTTAAAAATCGATTAAAAGTATCTTTACTCCTTTTAATGTTTTTAGCAACAAGTGTCTACATTAACATCTTTACGGATCCTTCTAGATCTCCTTCTAATTTGGAAGATATTAACGAAGATAAAAAAGATAATGAAAAAGCTGATAATATAGATCCCGTCGAGTCTCCTGATTTAAGTATAGAGGGAAGTGATCCTTGGTGGAACGAAGATTTTCTTTATAGACAACTAATCAATATTACAAATCCATACACAGTATCAATAGATAACTACGGAGTAAATATCACGTTTAATTATCAAGATTATGTTATTCAGGATAAAATGGAAGCCGATTTGAAAGATGTTAGAATCGTGGAAAACGGAGTCTTACGAAAATATTACTTTGAAAAAGATTATCCTTCTGACTATATAGCAACAATTTGGTTTGATACAAATGTTTCTGCTGCAGCCTCACCCACAGAGCCTAATCTAGAGACGGATACATATATGTATTATGGTAATAGAACTAATGTTGAATATGCCCATTCGTATTTAATGGATGGTGATACAGAAGCTTTTGGATGGGTTAAAAATGGGAATTTTGAATTAGATGATGGTAATTATGGTGGTAATAATTACAATGTTTATGGATGGAATTGGACATATATAACGATGTTTGAAACATGGGAGGGTGATGATGGAGGGGGAGTAAATCAATTAATTCACAAGGATGATATCGCCAATCAAGAGAGAGTCCCTGAAGGAGAATATGCGTATAAATGGGGCGATATTAGAAGTAGTGTAGGATCTCTTGGAGATCCTAGCACTAGAGAATATACAGGAACACTTTATAGTTATCCTTTTACAGTACCTACAGTTAAAGGAGGAGTCTCTCCATCTATTCACATAACTATTTATCGAAACATTAGAACCAATCAGTTTGAAGGTATAGGAGATTATAAAGACACTTACGCGTTGAGATTTTCAAGCGGTCAGTATTATACAGGCCATAATCCCCAAGATCACAACCCATTAGACATGGTCGACAATTTTGAAGGGACAACACAACTTCACTGGAATGATAATTACGAATTATTCGATAATAAGATCGCTTCTGTAATCGATACATGGGGTTCACCTCCTGAATACAACGGCGATCTAACTGGGTATATAGATTTTGAATTAACCGACTTCATGGGACAAACAATATATTTAGAGGTAGGAATGGGAGGGAACGAGGAGTGGGATGCTGCGTTTGGACAGATAGACGATATCCGATTTACTTACAATTTAACGGTTGCTTTAAACGAAGAAGAAAAACAAAAATCAGAGGTTACAATAATCGCGAAAGATGTTGATGGCAGACTCGTTCCTGGAGCAGAAATTACGATATTTAACTCATCTACAATAGCAGATTCAGTTAATAATTATACAAACTCAATAAATACAACGATGGACGGAACGGGCTATGGTTCTGCTATTTTTTCACCTGTTCGTTATGCCATATATAATATTACTGTCAATTATACATTAGAGAATTCTGGGTTGGAAGAAGTCGTGTTTAATAGCAGCAAGGATTGGGATACAGAATATGTTATTGAAAATCTATTTGAAACCATAGAACTGGAACTAAATATAACGACTATAGATTTTGAAATAGTTGATTGGGACGGAATTCCTATAGATCGTGGATATATAAACGTTACCGATAGCAAAGGAGGCAATGTAATAGAGATTTTACAGCTTGATGACGATGGAAAAGCGACCTTTCGTTGGCTAAATGTTTCACAGTACTATTACCAATTTTATTACGATAACGGCGCTTATAGAGATAATCCTCTTCCGTTGAACGCAAGTTATATATATAGTGGAGCCTACCACCCAATAGGAGGTGAAAAGTTCCAAAACTATCAAATACTGGTAAATGTATCTAATATATGGGCACAAACACCCCAATACCCTAATTGGAATCACTACTTAATCAACGAAACATATTATACAAATGAATCAATTACTGAGCGTGGAAATAAGAAATTAATAAATTTCACCATAACAATGGATAAAATGGTAGATCTTGAGGAAGTTAAAATTTATTATGTATCAGACAATGATGACGAAACTCCTGAAGAAAATCTTATTTATCATAATAACACCTATATTGAAGGCACTAACAGCACTGAGGTAAAGATTGATCTTATGACAATAGAAAATGATAAATTAAAAAACGAAAATCACGAGGCTTACGGGTTACGGGTTTATGTTTTTGGTAACAATGTAAGTGCGTGGTGTAATGGTACAATTGACCTTCATTTTGTTGAATCTCGTAACATCTTTAATAGAACAGCGTTAGCTAGACTACATCTAAAGGTAATTAATAAAGACGAGGATCCTGCAGGTAAACCTCTAGGTGGCGTTTTGGTAAGAGTTTATAATGGGAGTGTAAAACCAGCAAATTTATTGGTCAACCTAACTACTTGGTCTGGTTATGGTGAAACCGATCCTCTGAGAGGTTGGGCCTCTAGTGAATACCCAGATAGGATTTTACCGTTTTGCTACAAAATAGGTCAAGCATACAATTTTACATTAAAGTATATCTTCCCTCAGAAATTGAATGTAACCTTAACAAAGCCAGAAGACTTGTTTGCTCCTATTGATAATGAAGGCGTTGATCAATATGCTTATACGCTCAATGGAAATTCTTCCGTCGAATTATGTCTTGTATTTACAGGTCCAGATACAAATATTACATTATTTAAATCAGAATTATTCAATCGTACCGACGATGGACCTGCGACCTGGGGTGAACTTATTACCATCAGCGTAAACTTCAGCCATACTACAAATGATGTAGATTGGAATCCTATAGATCCTCCTAGTATAGTTACTTGCACTTTTCAGACGGTATCTTATCAGGACCTTTTTACCGAAGAGATGGAATGGCACTGGGGTCCATTTTATTCCGTCACGATTAATTCAAGCCGATTATCTGCTGGAGGTAGCTTTAAATATTATAAGTATTCAATTTTCGCTTTTAAAGAGGGTTATGGAGATCCCGCAACAGATGACGGTGGTTTAATAAGAGTAAACGCTATACCTACGAGCATAAGCGCGTATAATTACGAAACGCGTGCTTCGATACCGAGTGCGGAGTATTCAGAATATTACGACGAGGACATCAATATTACAATTTTGTACTCTTATAGCTCTGGTACGCCGTTGGCAAATGCAAGACTCACTTATCAATGGCTTGGGCTTAGTCCTGTAGAAGTAGAAATAGACCCAATATACGACGGCTTTTTTACTTTTACACTTGACACGGAAGACGCGGGAAGCGTTGGTATCCAGAGAATTTATATTTACGCAGAATACGAGAATTATACTCAAGAAGACCTTATTGTAGATCTCGATATTAAAACAAGAGAAACATCTATTAACGGAGAGACAAAATTACTAAGTATTACTGAAGATATATACATTTGGGACGAATTTACATATACTTTTGATTATAGAGATGTAACTTATGGTAGCTCCGACCGCCTTACATATTTACAAGAATCTTATTTTTATTGGTGGGAATTAGACGAAGATGGGGACATAGAGGGCAGTATAAGTAACAACATCGATTTAACAGAAAAAGGAGATGGGAGACATGTTTTAGATTTTGAAGCTGAAGAGAAAGATGTTGGAGAATACAGGTTATATGTAACATTAAATAAATACAATTACGAAACTCAAAACGCGTTAATTACTCTAGAGATAGAAAAGAGAACGATTGATGTAGATTTTGAGGCTACTAATTTAGAAGACGATAAAGTAACAGTCGTTAAAGGAGAGGATATCGTGATGGAAATTGAATTAACTGATCCAACACAAGACGACGAACCGTTAGAAGATGCGACGGTAATTTTAACCATTGGAGAGAAAGAATATGAATTCGATGAGAAAGGAGATGGTATATACACATACACATTTAAGACCGATGAAATTGACGCGTTCTTCACTTCGCAAACCCTAACAGGCGAGATTACCATAGAGAAGGACGACTACGAGTCAGAGACGGTCGATATTACTCTAGTTATTACTATGGAAGAAATATGGCCTGGTGTACCAACTTTCTATTTCATAATGGTAACAGCAGCGATCGTAGGTGTTATAGGAAGTCTTGTAGGATATAGAGTCGTCCAACAAGCAAGAATTCCTCAATTCGTTAAAAAGCTCAGGAAGACGAAACGCGCAATTAAAACAAAAAAGCCAATTTTAGAAAGTTATATGACTCCTCCAAAGGAACAATGGATTTTAAAAGAGTTTGGAGACGAGTGGGAAGAGCTAGGAGTTTCACTTAAGAAGGTGATACAAGAGAAGGGCCCTAAAGGGAAATTTAAACAAGGAGGAGGTACATAATAATGCCAATAGGATTAATAGTAATGAAATGGGACGAAAGAGCAGGCACGCAAATTTTAGCAAAATATCCAGAAGAAATTAAAATAAACGATAAAACATTAATGCAAGTATATAGCACCCACGAATACACTGGAGATATAGGAATGATTAGCTTAATGGTTGGATCATTAAATATTGCGTCGTATTATACCGGGCACGAAACTTCTTGTTATATTCTTTTACTTTTGAATCTTGATGACGACCCTGATGCTTACGAAGGTGGTTTGGCGGATATTTCCCGAATAATTCTTCAAACCTACAAAGAAGAAAGTTTTGAGGATATGATTCCATCACTTTTCCAACGCCTGGCTGTCTATCCCACTCTAAACGACGAACAAAGACTTGCTATTACATACGAGGACGAAATTAAGAGGATGATCATCAACCGACTTAGAGATGAGGGCGTGGTAACTAAATCGGAATTAATGGTGTGGCTTAAAGACAAATACAAGGAAAGCTTCTCAGATTTAGATGCTGTTTTAATAGAGCTGATAAAAAGAGAGTTAATAAAAGAATCTTCGGTAAAAGGGATGCCTTCAGAATTAATTTTTCTCACAAATGATTTATTTATGATTAGAAGGCCTCCTCTTGAATTGATGAATGATCCAGCAGAACATGGTCTTCCTGAGAACATGGTAATAGATTATCAAAATGCAGTTAAGAAATTTTTCCAGAGTTATCGCCCAACAGAAGAGGATAATCTTAAACTAATAAACATTCTTGTTAACCCTCAAATTTACGAAACATTGAGATTAATTAGAACTGCTATCGTTACTAAAAGTGAGCTCGAGAAATTGAAAAAAAAAGGTGTTGAAGACATTGATGATGTATTAAGAGCATTATGGAATAATCAAATAATACAAGTCTTTCAGGATAAGAAAGGTAACGAATATTACGCATTGCTTTCTAATTTCCATATAACTTTAATGTTTCCTAAACATATGTTGAGGACTATAAAGCACGAGTATGAAGTAAAATCAAAGGCAGATAGAGTATTAATTGAATATTTAAATATTCTTGAAGACGCTTATTATGAGATAAAGTCAAAGAAAAGAGAAAAAGCTATATCAGAAGAAGAGTAGAAAGTTCTTAATTAAAAATTTAATTTTTTTAATTTTAATTTTTATCATACTATTTTTTTTAAATGTAAACCAAAAATCTCTTAATTTTTTAAAATAATTAAGTGTAGTTTTAAATTATGATAATTTATAATTGACTATGCGAAAAAATTGGGAAGATATATAGTTTCTAAAAATCATTTACATAGTCTTTAACATTTTTGAAAAAAAGAAATTGAAATTTTTTATTATTTGGCAAAATCTTACTTGAGATTATTACTTGAGAAATTTGTTAGAGCATATTGCATTGATTTGTTTTTACTGAAGAATGATTCAATTTTAGTAAGAATTTAAATATTGCAAATATATCTAGATATCCAATCATTTATTTAATTTAGAAAATCTATTTAAAAAAATTTTTAACAAAAAATAATATTTTAAAAAAAAGTGATTATATGAAGAAAAGAACACATTATAAAGTTCGCTTCATAGTATTAACGATTCTGTTTATGTTTCTAGCGACAAGCGTTATGGTGAGTTTTCTACCAAATTCTTCAAATTCTGTTATTAGTCCAGAAGACAAAAGTAAAAAATATGAAGATAATAAAAAAGATGATGTCGATAACAATATTGAACCTATCGAAAGGCCTGATTTAAGTGCAGTTGGTACAGATACTTGGTGGGACGATGCATGGCGATATAGACGATTAATTAATGTTACAAATCCTTATGTTAATACGGGATTCACGAATTATACAACATCCTTAGAATTCAATTATACTAAGTTATTTATCGAGGGTAAAATGAACGGGGACTGTTCAGACATCAGAGTAGTACAAAATGATGTTTTAAGGAAGTACTATTATGAACTAGACTACCCTGAGCAAGATCTTGTAACTGTGTGGTTTGATGTAGATCTTGATATAGGTCTTAATGATTACGAGCACACATATTTATATTTTAATGGTAGCGGAATAGAATCAAAAGATCCTGATTATTACATGGAATCCGCATCAAACTATACATCAGATAGTTTAGGATGGATTAGAAATGGAAATTTTGAATTAGATGTCGTAGTTGGTCAAAAAACGCCCAGTATTTGGGGATGGGAATATTCAGATGATTCTCCGTATAGTTCAACAGAAGATCCATCAGGTTCTGTAAATTATCAGTATAATGTAACTTCTATGGATATATATCAATCAAGAGTGTCCGAGGGGAATTGGTCATATAAATGGGGGGATGTCGATCATTATCTCGAAGATGATGATACTCCAACAGCAGCGTATAATTACGAAGGAACGGTTTACAGCTATCCTTTTATTGTTCCAACATTATCTGGAACGGAGTCTACACTTAAAATAAATGTTTATCGAAATATTAGGTTTTATAATACCCTTTCAAACCAGTTGATGGCATACTTTTTAAGAATCTCCGAAAATTACGATCCAGTTATTAATAATCATAATGAAATAGAAGTATATGAAAACTGGAAAAGTATAGAAAAAAGCGGTGTGTATACATGGGCGCTGAATCAATTGGATGAATTCACAGAAAGGAATACAAGAGGTAGCCCTTGGCAAACAGCAGATGGTCAGTTAACGGGAGAGATTGAGATTGATGTGACTGCATATCAGGGTAGATTAGTATTTTTGGAATTTGGAACTTACGGTAAAGAGCATGCAAGTAAGACTGCTTTTGCGCAAATAGACGATATTAGGTTTAATTACGATTTACCTACATCATTGAACATAGAAACACAAGAAAAATCAGCAGAAGTTACATTTATAACGAAAGATGATGATGGAAGGATCGTGCCTAACGCCGAAATATCGGTTATTGACGAATTCGGAAGTATTGTTGATACACAATATAGTTCAGAAGAGGATGGATCTTATACCTTTACAAGCGTAGCTTATGGTACATATAATGTTACGGTAAATTACACATTAATATATTCTGCAAATGAAGCTGTTGTATACAATAGTAGCGAAATCCCAAAAGACTTTTTAGTTGATAATTTGGAAAGAATATACGAGCTAATATTGAATATTTCGACTATAGACTTTGAAATAGTTGATTTAGGAGGGTATCCTTTAAATAATTACGGATATATTAATATTAGCGATGCTGAAGGAACCCCTACATTAGATATTTTGCCTCTTGATGATGATGGAAAAGCAACTTTTAGATGGTTCAGTAAACCTATGTATTACTTCCAAATCTATTATAACAACACTGATTATTATCCAAACCCCACTCCGTTAAATGCGAGTTATATATATAGAGATAATTATAATAAACTACCAAATGGTAATAAGTACCAAACTCATACATTTAATGTAAATGAAACCAACACTGCACCAGCAGGATCTCAAACTTACTCAGTTAATCAAATCATTTACACGAATGGATCAACGGAGATGTTTGGAAATAAAAAGATAATCAATTTTACTCTAACATTAACGGAAATGGAAGATAAACTTACAAATGTATCTATTTATTACGTTGACAAAGATAATAAAACTGGTACTCTTGCCCATCGTATTTACTTCGAAGAAGGATACGCCGTTTCAGAGGATCAGGATATTATGATAATCGATATTATGACGGTAGATAATGACAAATTAAGCACGGAAAAGCGCGAAGCCTATGGCTTATTGATTGTAGTTAATGGGGAAAATAGCTCAGGTCCATGTAACGGTATAATTGATGTTAAGATTTTTGAAACTTGGAACATTTATAATAAAACAATATTATCCAAATTGAATATTAGAGTTCTTGGTAATGGTAATACTATATCAGATGCTATTGTTAGAATAAAGTCTAATTCTATAATTACAGAATTAGGACAAATTGTAACGGTCAATCTAACATCATCCAAACCTCAAGATGGACACGCGTTTACACCTAACAATTTACCGTTTTGGTACCTAAGTGGATACGCGTATAATTTTTCAATAGCATGGGAAGAATATAATACATTCAATATTTCTGGACCCGATCCTGATCAGTGGCCATTTCAACCTGAAAAAGGCATTTATGTAGATTGGTATAATTATACAGTTTTAAAATATAATTTTACGCTCGAATTTGATTTAGGTCTTGGTGTTTTAGAACCTGAATATTTCTTCACTAAATTTGATAATATTGTATACGATGAGGCTGTGATTTGGGGCCAAAATGTTAACATTGGACTGATTTTTAATTCTACTCGAGATAATTGGGGTATCTACGATAATATAACTGACTTATATGGAGGAAGTGACTATATCTCTGTAACTATAAAAGAGATTGGGGGAGATGCATTATTTACATTATATATGGGAGATGATGCAAATGCAGACGATGTCTTTACGCTTGAATTTAATTCAAGTATTTTATCAGCCGGATTTTACGGTGAGTTTTATTCAATTATTATAAATGGATACAAAAATACTTATGATCCACCTCCCGAAATTACCACAGGACCGATTTATATAGCGGGTAAGCCCACAGAGTTATCTTTACACGATTATTATTCTCCTACACTCCAAGAAATAACAACTAAAAAAATTTCCCAATATTTTGGAGAGCCTATAAGTATAACTGTAAAATATTATAACGATACAAACAACCCATTAATGGGTGCTTTAATCGGATACAATTGGATAAATATAGGCTATGATTGGACAGGCTTTAGTGCAGACCCAATAAACGATGGATATTACACTTTAACACTTGATACATCAATTGCAGAAACTGTTGGAACAAAATCAATTGAAATTACTGCTAAATATGAAAATTATACTACGGAAGTGATAACTATTTATCTCAGAATTCTTGAAAGGGAAACAACCATTAATGGTGAGACCGGGTTAGTATATGAGAGTGAGAGAGTATGGGTTGGAGATGATGAGGACTTTGACTATACATACAGAGATGTAACTTACGGTGCTAATATAAAAATTGGTGATTTAGATGTTTATACTTATACATGGCAAGAATTAGACGAAGATGGAGAACCTATCGAAGAAGAAAGTGGTACAGGGAATTTAATAAAAAATGATTATACTTATACTCTGGATTTTAACACTGGAGATTTAGATGTTGGTTTCTATTATCTTTATATAACTTTACAAAAAGAAAATTACGAAGTAAGATCCGCCCTTGTTTATTTAGAAATAGAGCTTAGAATAATAGATGTTTCGTTAGACGCAACTAATTTGGTGGACGACCAAGCAACGGTTGTTAAAGGAGAAGATATAGAAATTGAAATTGAACTAAAGGATACAACAAGAGACGATGAACCACTAACTGACGCCACAGTAATTTTAACTATTGGAGGTAAAGAATACGAATTTGAGGAAAAAGAAGATGGTGTTTACACATACACATTTACCACTGATGAAATTGACGCCTTTTTTACATCGCAAACTCTTACAGGTGAAATCACTATAGAAAAAGATGATTTTGAAGACGAAGTGGAGGACATTACGCTCGTCATCACCATGGAAGAGATCTTTCCTGGTGTGCCTACATTTTATTTCATATTGATAACAACTGCGATTGTCGGTACAGTTGGTAGTCTTGTGAGTTATAGAGTAATACAACAAGCTCGAATTCCTCACTTTGTCAAAAAAGTTAGGAAAGTGAAAGGCGCAATAAAAACAAGAAAAAAGATTCCCGACATTTCAATTACATCCAAGGAAAAAATGATTAAAAAACTATTTGGCGATGAGTGGAGTGAATATGGGCTCTCCCTTGACGATGCGTTAGGAATTGTTAAAAAGGGGAAAATTAAACCCGATATAAAAGGTCCACTTAAAAGGAATGGAGGTGAATTATAATTCCAATCGGATTTGTCATAATGAAATGGGACGAAAGAGTAGGTACTGAAATAGTTGCAAAACATCCAGAAGAAATTAACATAGCCGATAAGACATTAATGCAGATATACAGCACTCACGAATATAGCGGAGACACAGGGTCAATTAGTTTAATGGTTGGGTCTTTGAACATCGCGTCTTATTACACAGGACCCGAACAAGGAATGTACATTATTTTACTATTAAGTCTTGACGACGATCCAGATGCTTACGAAGGAGGCTTGTCTTACATTGCGAGGATTATCATTCAAAACTTGGATGACGATGCTTACATACCTATGATTCCTTCACTTTTCCAATGTTTATCTGCCTATCCAACTCTTAACGAAGAGCAGCGTTTAGCCATTACATACCAAGACGAGATTAAAAGGATGATTATTAATCGGCTTAGAGAGGAAGGAGTATTAACAAAATCGGAATTGATGGTGTGGCTCAAAGACAAATATAGACATGGATTTGTAGAATTAGACCCGATTTTAATCGAGCTAATCAGGAGAGATATTATCAAAGAAACTTCGGTAAAAGGAATGCCATCTGAATTGATTTTTCTCATTAACGATATATTAATGATGAGAAGATTGCCAGCTACTTTATTGAAGGATCCTTCAGATCGGGGGCTCCCTTCGGAGCTGGTAGGTGATTACATAACGGCAGTTAAGAAGTTTTTCCAAGGTTATCGTCAATCTGAAGAAGACAATCTAAAGCTTATAGATGTAATCATTAACCCTCAAGTTTACGAAACGTTAAGACTGCTAAGAACTTCAATCGTATCCAGAAACGAATTAGAGAAACTAAAAAAGAAAGGCGTTGAAGATGTTGACGATGTACTACGAACATTATATGGTAACCAAATGATACAAGTCTTTCAAGATGCTGAGGGAACGGAACATTACGCTTTACTTTCAGATTTTTATGTAAATCCCATTTTTCCTAAATACATGTTAGAAACAGTAAAACAAGAGTATAATGTTAAATCTAAGGCGGATAAAGTATTACTCGAATATTTAAATGTGCTTGAAGACGCATATTTTGATTTAAAATACTCAAAAAAGAAAAAGGCAAAAGCGGAAGAAGAAGAATAATTTATATAACTAAATCCACTATTTTTTTATTTTTTTTTAATTATCTTGTAATAGAACAATTTCTAAAGAATCATTCATAGATTCTTGATAGTATTTATTATATTATAAGGAAAAAATTTTTGAATTTAACAGAATTATTTTTATTAAAAAAAAATAATAATTTGATGAATAAAATGGAAGAAAATCTCGAAGAATCCTGTAAGCAATATTTGGAAGTTCCCGAAGCGTTAGGTTTAGATGGTATTGATTTAGAAAAGTATATTATCGCAAGTTATATTATAAAGCGACCTAAGGGAATGAATTTAAACTATTTGGCGCGATTCGCAGCTATTGAACAATCAACAGGTACTTGGGTTCGCGTACCCGCCGAAACTGCAGAAGTTAGAAGAGAACATGTCGCAAAAGTGCTTGGAGTTTACGAGCTTCCTTATCACGAATATTACATCCCAAAAGATGTAAAAGAGAGAACATACTTCGTTCAAATCGGCTTTCCAATAGTTAATTTCCGTCCGCAGATACCCATGTTGCTAACGTCCGTGATAGGAAATATTTCTATTACTCATGGGTTAAAATTGGTGGATGTAGCATTTCCAAAAGCGTGGTTACAAGGATTTAAAGGGCCAAAATTTGGAATTGATGGGCTCCGTAGTCTTTTAAAAATTCCCGAAAGACCTTTGCTGAATAATATGATAAAACCTTGCACGGGACATACGGCAAAAGTCGGAGCTGAGTTGTTATATCAGGCAGCGGTCGGAGGATGTGATGTCGTAAAGGACGATGAGCTAATCTCCAATCCAGTATTCAATACATTAGAAGATAGAGTTGTAGCATATATGGAAGCAGCGGACAGAGCAGATGCCGAAAAGGGGGAAAAAACATTATATACCATCAACATAACGAACAAATTTCCAGAAATGTTTGAATATGCCGATAGAGTAATAGAACTTGGTGCTAATGCGTTAATGGTTAATTTTTTAACTGCGGATTTCGAAGCAATGAGGCAATTAGCCGAAGATCCCTCAATTAAAGTCCCTATTCTTGGACATATGGATTTCGCTGGTGCCTATATTGGAGGGATATGGACTGGATTAACAAGCTTGCTGGTGTTTGCAAAGTTTCCAAGAATCTG
>JAUWBH010000023.1 GCA_030605085.1 Promethearchaeota archaeon
AACATAAAAGGTTTTGGAAATCTAACATATCGATAGTTGAGCGATTTGTAAATAGATTATTATCTCCAGGATTCATAGGAGGAAAAATCAGAGGTCATAAAAGTTCGTACAACAGCGGAAAAAAAAATAAGTTAATAAAAAGTATAAAAACTGCATTTAAATTAATAGAATATATTACCGATCAAAATCCTATTCAAATTTTAGTAGACGCTATAACTAATACAGCCCCAAGGGAAGAAACTACACGAATTGCTATGGGGGGTATTTCTTACGCGTCAGCAGTTGACATAGCCCCACAAAGAAGAGTGGACTTAGCCATCAAATACTTAGTACAAGCAATTGGCTCACGATCACACAATAGTCTACATCAATTTGAAGAAAATATTGCTCAAGAATTAATTTTAGCGGCTAAAAACTCGCAAGACTCAAGAGCTGTAAAAAGAAAGGACGAAATTGAGAGAATTGCAGTTTCGGCTCGATAATGATTTTTCTTTTTGTCCTAAATTTTTAATTCAAGGTTAAAATATCACCTACATATTATAAGAAATTATTTTAAGATTGTAAAAATCCTAAATTTTTATATAATTGAATATCCTATAATTATCTTAATAAAAGTTAAAGAATTAGATTTTATCTAACAAGTAGAGAATGGATTCCGACAAAAATTCTAAAATTTTAGAATTGCAACTGAAAACTTTAGGAAAGAAGATTAGAATAGATATTTTAAAGAAATTAACGACTAGTTCGATTCCTTTAACTTTCTCAACGCTTCAAAAAGAAATTGGTAAGAATTCTCCTACTTCTATAAACTTTTCTTTTCATTTGAATGCTTTAAAAAAGTGCGATTTGGTAAATTCGTCTGAAGATGGTTATTCAATATCAATTTTAGGAAAGAAAATCATGGGAAAAATTCTATCTATCGAACAACTTCTAACTAATCAAAATAAAACGATAATGATAAGAACTTCGAAATATTCAAAAGAACCCTTTGATGCAGGGAAAATTACAGAATATTTAATAAGAGAAGGCGAATTGGAGAAGAATCTTGCAATAAAAATTGCTCAAGTGGTTAAAGAACGCCTTTCGAAGACTAACATAGAATACTTAACTGCTCCTTTGATGCGAGAATACATAAATGGAATTCTATTAGAAAATGGTCTAGAACAAGTAAGGCATAAATTAACCCGGTTAGGAACTCCTCCTTTTGAAGTATTCAAGTTATTTAATTCTATGATAAATAAGCACCAAAATCCTGAAAGATTTATAAATAAATTAGGTTCTGATGTCTCCGAACAATTTCTCTTGTTAAATTTATTACCCAACAAGTTAGCAGACATGTATTTATCAGGAGAAGTGGCTTTACTTCATTTGAATCATTGGGCTCTGAGGCCTTTAAGTATTTATCTAAATACTGACAGCGTGATAAATTTAATTTCCAAGAAAAGTTCAAACAAAATTAAAAATTCCATCGATTTAGTAAATCTCATTTTAAGGGCTATGGATGTTCTATACTCTTTTAATCCTTTTTTTTCTGAAGATTTATTATTAGGTGATTTTAACAAAAATTTTCTTTCTCTTTTTAGTTTAAAGAAAATAGGAAAAATTTCGAACCTTTTTAGTACATTGGTCTCTCAAATTTTAAGATATAACAAAAGTTTTGAAGATAAAAGACGATATATATCTTTAGAATTTTCCTATTCTAATAAGGACGATTTAAATGACGACTATTTCTCTCAATTTCAAATCGATAACTTGTTTTTAAACATATTAAATCAAAAAACTATTTTTAATGGACACATGTTAAATCCATTAATCATGTTAGATTACTCAAAATTCAATCTATCGAATTTTAAACTTAACTTTTTAGAAGGTGCAAATTCTACAATTTTAAAAAACGATATCGTGTTTTATAACAAAGAATCCTCAAGTTTAATGAATTCAAATGTTATCAAAATTAAGAAAAATGATGCTTCTAAAAGGTTTTATGATGTCATTATTATGGACAAAATTTTAATTAATTTATACTTAATTGCAAAAGAATCTAATCAAAATGACGATGTTTTTCAAGATTTGATACAAGATCGGGTAAAATCTGTTTTTGAATTCTTTAAATACAAAGAATTGCTAGTAAAAAAGAAACTAAATTCTTTAAAAGGTTGGAAAAGATTAATTTCTCAATTAAATGGTATAGATGTAAACGATTGGAATAAAGACGCTATAAAATCAATTAGTTTCTTAGGATTGAATGAAGCTATTAAGAATCATTGTGGGATTGAACTCGATAGAATAGAAAAAAGCGAAAAATTTGCGTTAAATATTTTATCTTTAATTAAAGATCTTATTGACGAAAAAAACGATAAAGATAACGATACATTCGTTTTAAGTCAACCACAGCACGATAAATACTCTTTTAATTCAATAAAAAATGGAACAATGAAATTAAATAAAAATCTAAGTCCTTATTCTTCAAGAATAATCAGAAAAGACTCTAACCTACCTCTGGACAAACAAATTTCATTATTCAAAAAATTTGAAGAAATTATCAAAGGAGGATCTTTATTCTCTACCTCAATTATTTCTAACGATATAACAAACGAACCAAATTTAAAACTACTTCTTTCTTCGAAGTTAAATGCATTTCGAATGAATTAACTTAAAAGATAAGTTTTAGTAGTTTAAGTTAATTTCAATTTTAGATAATTAGTATTAATCTTTTAACAGTTCTGCTAGAAGCGCCTTCCTTAAATGCAATCCATAACCCGTCTGTTTAAAATAAATTGCCTTTTCATGGAATTTATCTATTTTTGGAGATATTTCAGTTATCCTTGGAAGTGGATGCATAAGTTTAAAAGAATCTTTAGTCTCCTTTAGGTCTTCTTCTTTAAATATAAAAGAGTTCTTTACTTTTTCGTACTCCTCAATATCAACAAATCGTTCTTTCTGAATGCGCGTCATATAAAGTACATCAAAAACATTTAATAAGTTTTTGTATTGTGTAGCTTCTTTAAATTTAACTTGACGCTGAATTAAAAACTCTCTTTCTTGATTCCTCATTGCTAATTCTTTAGGACTAATAAAATAGAGGTGTACATCGAAATTTGATAGTAAAATTGAGAGAGAATGTACTGTTCTACCGTATTTTATATCCCCAACAATTCCAATATTTAAACCATCTAAATTTCCACTTCCATATTCCTCTTTAATGGTTAATAGATCCAGTAATGCTTGGGTAGGATGCTCACCGCTGCCTGATCCCGCATTAATAATGGGAATTCTTGCGAATCTTGAAGCCAATTTAGCAGCACCTTCAAGTGAATGTCTTATTACTATACAATCGCAATAATTTTCTACGGTTCTTATCGTATCGGCGAGACTCTCTCCTTTCTTAATTGAAGATACCTCTCCAGAATGAAAACCAATAATATTTCCCCCCAATCTATACATTGCAGATTCAAAGCTAAGACGAGTACGCGTAGAAGGTTCAAAAAATAACGTAGCGAGTATTTTTCCTTTGAGGAGAGCTGAGTTTTTTACTTGTATCATTTCTTTCCCTTTTTTTAAAATGTATTCAATATCTTCTCTATTGAACTGATTTGCGCTTATAATCCCGTTGTTGAACTTCTCTTTAAACATAACTGAAAATTTTTAATGTTTTCATTAAATTATATATAATTGGTATTTGATTTTTATTAAATTATTCTTCTTTTTTGATAAATGTATTTAAATATAAATAATGGAGCTTGTACTAATTAATTATGGTTGAAATGATCTTTGTTGTTACAATAATTACTTTTGTAAGAATATAGCTTTTTGTTATCAGAACTCATAAAATTTAAAATTTAAAAATAATTATAATATATGTTGATTTAAAAGAGAAAAAAGGTTTGTAAAAATTGAAATACCCTAGAACAATAAATCGGTACTGTCCCAAATGCAGAACCCATACGCGGCATAATGTCTCAATCTACAAAAAAGGAAAAGAAAATACTATGGCACATGGAAAAAGAAGATTTGAAAGGAAAAAAAAAGGATACGGGTCGTTTCCCAAGGAGATATTTCATAAAAATGCAAAAATAAACAAAAGAACAACACCTCTTTTAGAATGTCCTGAATGTGGTCATAAACATTACGCGAAATCTTATCGAGTAAAAAAATTTGAATTACAAGAAGTTTAAATAAAAAAGTAGTGTAATTAAATTATGGTAAAATACATAAGAAATAAAAAACTTATTCCACAACCTAAAAGTCGATTTTTACGGGTAAAATGTTTAAACTGTGGTAATCATCAAATAATATTTGGGTGTTCTGCTACTGATGTCCTCTGTTTAGTGTGCGGAAAAACGCTGCTTCAATCTACAGGTGGCAAAGCCCGGATACTTACAAAAATATTAGAAGTACTTTCTTAAAAGAATACGATTTATTTATTTAATAAATTCGTGAAACTGCCCTTTCACGAATAAACTACCATACTTGGATATTATCGCATATTAATTTAATTTGTTAACTTTTCAATACTCGCGCCAAGTATATCTACACTTTAAACACCTAAAGAAAGTAGTACTTGGCTCGTCAGCACTTCTCGTTTGTTCTTGCCATGTTTCAGCTTCTTTATAACTACATTTAGGGCAAATCCGAATAACTTTAAGGTTTGGTGTAATTTTGTCTTTTTTAGATACAACAATAAGTTTTTTTTCAAACTCTTTCTTCTTTTTCTTAATATTTTTTTCGTTCTCTTTTTTTTGCGCTTCTGGGCTTATTTCCTCCTTGTAACCACATCTACAGGCTAGAAATGCTTTGTTTTCTTCTATTTTTTTCCGTAAGAGGCCCGAACACTCAGGACAAAAGTTAACCATTTTATCTTACTTAATTAGTTTTTTTTTCAACTCATATAACTTTAGGTAATAATCGAAATTTAATTTATTCATATCCTGAATAATATCTGCCTGAATAGTTTTTTCTCCATCCATATTAATGATTAAATCCCCGATTACATTAACTAAGTCTTTTTCTCTGATATTTTGGATAAAATCTAAGGCGTTTGTAGTATTTACTGTCATTTCCCCCATAGTATCATCTAATATAATATAATCACTTTCTTTCCTTTTAACATAATCAGTGATTTGGATTCGGGTATCATCATTTCTTACATCTTTTATTATTCTCTGTTTCGCATATTTGTTTTCCATATAAATCAGCATATACAATTTGTTATTTATGCATCAATTAAATTTGAAATTTTAATTTCAATAAAAAATTTTCAATAAATTATTAATTCAAATAGTAAAAATTAGTTTTATTATTTTTTTATATTAAATCTGAAAATTTTAGATGACTATAAATATTTAAGTCAAAATGTCAAAACATGTGTTATTAAAAGATTAATATTAAAATTTAATAAGATTGGTAAAAATTCTATATTAATACAAACAATTTTAGAACAAAAGTGCTCAAAAATGACTTTCACATTAAAATTAGAAAATAGTCGGATTTTAAAGGGAATTGTGGAGACGCTTGCAAGTATAATTGACGAAACAGAATTTAAAGTGACTCCCAAAGAATTTACAATCTCGGCAATGGACCCCTCTAGAATATGCTTGCTAAAACTTTCCATTAAGAAAGATAATTTTGACGAGTATAAATGTAGTAAAGAATCTAAAATAGGATTGAATTTGGACGATTTAGATAAAATTTTAAAAAGGAGTTCGGCTAACGATTCGGTTGAAATCGATTTCAACGAGAAAGAGCAGAAAATTAAGATTAAAATGAAGAGAGAAGGGACATCGCGTACTCGTACTTTTAGTTTGGCGTTATTGGATATTGATATCGAAGAAATCCCTATGGAAAACTTAATAGGAATTGAATATCCTTCAAAATGGGTGATAGATCCTAATTTTTTAGTAGAAGCAATAAAAGACGCAGAGATTTATTCTGAAATTCTAAATATGAAATCTATGGAAGAACAAGGGTTGCTCTTTAATTCTTCTGGACAGATTGGGGAGATGAATTACGAACTTGAGCTGGACGAGTTAATAGAGTCTGATATTAACGGTACAAGTAGCGGCGCATACTCGCTTACGTTTTTAAAAGCAATTTTGAAGATTGCTTCAATCACCGAAAAGCTAGAGATCTCTTTGAAGACAGATCACCCGTTGAAAATGATATTTAACCTCCTTGAAGGGGGCGAATTATTCTATTTCCTTGCGCCGAGAGTCGAAGAAGCAGAGTTTGACGAAAATGAAGATATGGACGAATTCTAACTTAAGAATTTTTGTAACTTTTCAAAATAGTTTAGAAAATTTCAAAAAAAGTTAGAAAAATTCCAGAATATATTAGAAAACTTAATTGCAGTAACTCTGAAAAATAACTGAAAAATGAAAAAAAGACAAGGGGGCGATAAATTTGGAAAAAATTTTTAAAGAAGTTATACATCGACACATAGAATATTAAATAAACTTCATATGTCTAAACTTTTAAATATTAAATTTCAGTATTCATTGATGATTTTTATCACCATGGAGATACAATGGCAAGAATGATGGAGATCCTTTCTCTTTATGAGATAAAAGGAATTTTAGGAATCGTCATTGCCAGATCTTACGGAAAAAAAGGGATAAAGCCAAAAATCTTCCCTAAATAAATATAATTGAACAGACATAAATTATTATTTAAAAAATTAAAATATAAATAATAATTATATGCGCTTCTAAAAAAGTAGTGAACTTTATATTTTCGCCGCGCTGTCCGAGATCCTAAAAAGAAAAAGAAAGAAAATAAATAATTCGAGTTTTAATATTTCTTAGCTATATAATACATAGCCAAGAGATTATTTTTTTTAATTTTTCAATTAATTTTCTGTTTTTAACCCATATTTTATGAAAATTTGATTCAGTCATATTTTATTTAATGATTAATACTCAAATTTTATTTAACAATTTCTTTATAATATTTTATCCACATATCAATTAGTTTTGTTAAAGTTTAATATCTTCAGTTAACAAAGTAAATAATAATTCAACTTATAGGAGATAAATAAGAATTGCCCGTTAGAACGGATCTAATACAACATTATCCATGGCTACCCTCTTTAAAAAGGAATTATACTACTCTTGCCTCAAAAGATCCTATTGAGTTTATAAAAGAAATTTTTCAAAAGGCTCCCTCGTTTGAAATTGAAGAAAGGATTTTAAAATTATTTAAAGCAGCGTTCGAGAATTTAGAAGAAATTTCAGACTATAAAATTGACGAGTTAAATGTACGTTTATATTTAATACTAAAAATTTTGCTATATCTTTTAAACAATAAAATTATCGCAAACAGAATGGCAAATCTATATTCTAAAATAAATTACGATGAATTACTCAAGGAAATAGATAAAGAAAATTATTATATTATATATAATATCTGTGAAGATTTAAATATAGATGTCTTATATAACGAAAAACCTTGGGAATATGGAAAAAATATCTATAAGGACCAGCAAGAAACATTGAAAACAAAATTTAAAATTCATTATACCGATTATTTAAAATTGGTGGCAATGGGAAATTTAAAGGACGAGTATAGAAAATTGATTAACAACTCCATTTCTAATGGTTATGTTTTTGTTCAAGAGAAAAGACTAGCTAGATTATTACAAGAATACGTTCGAAAAAAATTTATAATAACACAAGAAGAAAATACAAGTGAATTAGAAGCTTTTAAAAAAGAAGCGTTAAAAATTGAGAAGTTTAAAGATTTATACGATAATATTTTTAATTTATGGTCATTAAGAGAAGATGAGTTCGAATATTTGATCGAAATCGATTTTGCTCAAGGAAAAGATGTTTCGAGTAGTTATCCCCCTTGTGCTAAGGAAATTCTTAAAAAAGCCCAAGAAGGACAAAACTTAACTCACAATGAAAGACTTTTTATTGTGTGGTTTTTACTTGCTTTTAATTATCCTGTAGATCAAATAGTAAATATTTTTTCAACATTACCTGACTTTGATAGAGGAAAAACAGAATATCAAGTTAATTATGCGAAAAGGAAAGGTTATAATCCTTATAAATGTTCTACATTAAAATCTTTTAATTTATGTTTAGCAACTAATTACAAAGATGATTTATGTTTAAAAGGTTATTATTCGAAAAAGCAAGAAAAAGAAAAAAATATTACGCATCCACTATCTTATGTTCGTATAGCGCAATATCGAGCTTCTAGAAAGAAAGATAATACTAACAATCAATCTAATAAAAAAGATGAGTGATAAAGCGTATTTAAAGCGTTTATTTCAAGCGTATTATAAAAAGAAGAAGTTTGTTATTCCGAATATCAATTTATTTGACCAGAGAGAATTTGGATTTATTCCTTGGGACAAACAAATAATGATTCGACATATGGCATTTAGAAGTCCCGAAAATTTATTAAAATATTTAAGCGAAAATGGACCAAGACACGTCTATTCAAGTGGAAGTATTTATTTACAACCAGATAATCTGGATATGAATAAAAAAGAATACAAAGAATGTGATTTAATCGTAGATATAGACGTAGATCATTTTTATACTCCTTGTAAAGACGATCACGATTTATGGTGGTGCGAGGAATGTGGTAAGTCTGGGAAAGGTATGCCTGAAGAATGTCCTAAATGTGGCAAATCAAAATTTAAAACAACTAATTGGATTTGTAGCGATTGTCTGGAAATAGCAAAAAACGAAATCAAAAAACTAATTAACAATTTTCTAATTCCTGATTTTGGAATAGACGAAAAAGACTTAAAAATAGCATTTTCTGGACACCGGGGGTATCACTTGAAAGTAGAAAATAAAAAAATCATGAGTTTATTGTCCGAAGAGAGAAGAGAAATTGTGGATTATATAACGGGTGATAATCTCTCATTTGAAATTTTAGGATTAACGGAAAAAAGAGGGACTATTTATGGGCTTTCAAAAGCAAATTTAGGATGGTCTCAAAAAATTGTAACAAAAATTGAGGAATTATTAAGAAAATCTAATGTTGAAATTGAACATTTCTTATTAGATAAACGCAAAGTTGGATTTAATCCACATATAGTAAAAGCTTTTATAAAATCAAAAGATGATTTTCTAGAAGTCTTATCTAATAGTAACAAGAATATCTGGTCAATTGAAGGCTTTGGATTACAAAAATGGAAAAAATTCTTGAAAGGTATAGTAAATGAGATTGGTGTTAACATTGATGAGCCCGTTACGATTGATATACATAGACTGATACGATATCCAGGTTCATTGCACGGTAAATCGGGTTTTAAAGTACAAGAACTTACACTTGAAGAGCTAGACGATTTTAATTTTTTGAATGAACAAAATATGACGCTTGATCCTATAGTATTTGAAGGTCAAAATTTTCAAAAACTTGAGATTATCGAGCAAAATTTACCAGCTACAAAGATTAAAGGAGAAAGCTTTGGACCATATAAAAAAGGAGAGAAAATTGATGTACCCCACCATATTGCGGTATTTTTACTATGTAAAGAAGTGGCAAAAATAATAGATTAAAAATATATAAATCCGAAACCTCACTTATAATATAATTCAAATATTATCGATCTTTATGGATATAAAAAACGAGTACGAAAAGCTCTATCAACATTGGCTAAAAGAATTTAGACAATTAGAGTTAACACTATTACCTATGGAATCTTTTAACAATTACAAAAACGCAATTAATTATGTTAACGAATTTAGACCTAATCAAAACGAAAAAATTAGTAATGAAATTTTAAAATCTTATCAAGAGAATTTTAACTTTCTATTCAACGATCTTTTGAAGATTAGAGAAATCAAAATAATTAATTTTGCTTTAGCATTACAAGAAATTAATTTAAATAATCTCGTAGAAGCAGAGAAATTGTTATATCAAAATCTAATAAGTATTCTTAAGGGATTTAAAAAAGTAAGAGATTTTTCGGTTTATGAAGAAGTTCAAGATGATAAAATCAAAAACATACTAGAGAACGCAATAATTGAAAATTCTAATGATTATGAATCTGAAAAAATTGAATTAAAACGAGAATTTGCTCGTCCTAAAGTAGGATTTAAGCTAAACAAAGAAGATGTTAATTATACTTTAGTCAGATTTTTAACAAAAACACCTCCCTTAGTTGGAGTAGATCTTATAAATTATGGCCCATTTGAAAAGGAGGATATTGCTAATATACCTTATAAAAATGCTAAAATTCTAATTGGCGAAAAATTCGCAGAAAAAATCGATTTAGATTAACTTTATTTAAACTTTTTATCAAATATCTCTTTAAAATATTGTAATCGATATTTTCCAAATTTATCTATCAATGAGAATTTTGGAGGTTTAGGATTTATCAATTGTCCTCCACATAAACGACATTTCGATTGTGGATTAGATAATCCGTATTCGCTACAATTTTTACATTTTTGAAGATGCTTCATACTTTAAAAACACCATTAGGAATATTAATTAATCTCGTATAAAATCGAAGGAACCTTTATATTCGTTTGCTTTAGTCTCTATAATCTGTAAAGCATCAGAAAGAATTTGTTCCGCATCTAAATAATCTTTGGCGACAATATCTAGACGATAATAAGGTGCAGCTATATAGCTAATATTTAAATATCTAGTTTCTTTAGGGTTTTCAATTACTTTTTTTGCTTTAGATAAAGCCTCTTTAACAAGATCTATTCCATTTTCAGCATTATAAGAAATCACAATTTTTCCAACTATATTGACAGTAGAGATTTTTACGTTCTCGTCGACAATTTTGAGAAACTTTTCTTTTACATCTTCTGACACAGTCTTTATATCATCTAAAATCGATTTACCATTTTCTTTAAGCTCTTCAATAGCTTCTTGATAAGTATAAAAAGAATCTAATACGGGAAAACCAATTAGCTCATACGCTTGGTCAAGAGTTAGGTCTGTCGTCTCTGTAAGAAATTGTAAAAGATTTTCGAATTTTAAAGCATATTTCCATTCTTTCATCCGATTTTCCTTTTGAGCAGAATTCACCCTCCTCAAAGATAAATCAACGTGCCCTTTTTCAGGATCTACCCTTATTACTCTTAATACAATCCGCTGACCTATTCTCACGAAGTTTCGTATGTTCTTTATCCATCTACTTGAAATCTCTGAGATGTGAATCATTCCCCTGGCATATTCCTCGCTATCGAATCCTTCGTAATCTATTAAATCCACGTAAACATACTGTTTCTCAATATCTGACACTTTTCCAACAATGAACTCTCCGTCCCGTGGGAATCTAGTTCTTGACCTTGGCATTTGTAGAATCAGGTTGAATGTAATTTAAATAGATTAAATATATTTTATTTTTTTAAGACCTTAATTTTATTTAAAAATCCATAGCTTTTTATTTTTATTATAACGACTCTAAAAATTAATAATTTTATAGAAATTACGAATTTTTTATGAATTAATCAGAAGGTTATCTTAAATTGCTTAAACTTATTTTTTAAGCACAATTTTTTTTAAACATAAATTACTTTCAAGTGAATTTAAAATACCTAATTGGTCTATTCATAACAAATGGGCAATTAAAACGGGGATTGATGAATTAATTTCCAATGTCGTAAATAGATACATTGATTATGGTTCTCATTATTGCGTGTATGATGAAAAAGATGTTCTGGTTTTTGACGAGAATGATTCTAATATACTCCGTCAGTTAAAATATTTCCATCAAATGGATATCAAGAAAAAATATAGTAACGAAAATTTATATGTTAAATGCTTTTATTTACACCATTTATTGGATTTCTTCAAAGAAACTCGAGTAAATATTTATGATATCGATCTCGTTTTTGAAAAATTTTTACAACAAAAAGTTAAGACTGAATTTTCGGATAATATAGGCAATTTAATAAATTTTAACAATGAAATAAACGAAATTTTTCAATTGTTAAGAGAAAATAAGCAAGAACTATTAAGTGACCTAAAAGGTAATAATTTCTGAAATTTCCCTTTTAATTCCCTATATAATCCTTAACCTTTTCGATATAGTAAAAAATATAAATTCCACAACATTTAAGTTCATTATCATCTAATGAAAATTTAAATACAATTTAAAATTATTAACCAAAAAAATATAATAAAACAGTAAAGGAATTAATCATGAGCAAAAAAGATAAAGAGCACTTAAATCTCGTGATCATTGGCCACCGTTATTAAACATATCGTTATAACGACCACATTGACCACGGGAAAAGCACCATGATGGGTGCGCTCCTTATAGAGTCGGGGGCAATTTCAGAGAGAGAATCACGCGAACTCGAAAAATTGGCAAAAGAATACGATAGAGAATCGTGGTCTTACGCTTTTGTTTTTGATAGACTAAAGGAAGAACGACAACGTGGAATTACAATTGACCTTGCGTTTAGAAAATTTGAAACTAAAAATAAATACTTTACAATTATTGATGCTCCTGGTCACGCTGATTTTGTTAAGAATATGATTACAGGAGCGTCTCAAGCTGACGCTGCTATTTTAGTAGTTTCTGGAAAAAAAGGTGAAATGGAAGTAGGAATTGCTGCTAACGGTCAAACTAGAGAACACGCGTACCTTGCACAAACTCTTGGCGTTAAGCAATTAGTTGTAGCAATTAATAAAGCTGATATTTACGATTACAAAGAAGATAGATTTAACGAATGTAAGGAAGGTATTTCTGACCTTTTGAGAAATATCGGTTTTCCGGTAAAGAAGATCCCATTTATTCCTGTAAGTGGTCTCGTAATGGAGAATTTGTCGAAATCTAGCGATAAAACTCCCTGGTATAAAGGACCAACCTTAATCGATGCAATTGATGCTTTTGAAGTTCCTGAAAAACCTACTGACAAACCATTAAGACTTCCCATTCAAGATTCTTATAGCATCAAAGGTACTGGGGTCGTTCCTGTCGGTAGAGTAGAAACGGGTATTTTAAAAAAGGGAGATAAAATTGTCATTATGCCTTCGGGCTTTGAGGGAGAAATAAGATCAATAGAAATGCATCACGAGGAAATTCCACAAGCAATTCCAGGAGATAACATAGGTTTTAGCATCAGAGGCATTGAAATGGAAGACGCAAGGCGGGGTGATTGCTTAGGACATCCTGATAATCCACCTACAGTCATCAATCCTTCTGGAAAATGGACGGGACAAATAATTGTTATTTGGCATCCAACGGCAATTGCGCAAGGTTATACGCCGGTGGTTCACGCTCACACTGCCCAAGTTGCTGCGAAGTTTCTCACACTTTCTAAAAAATTAGATCAAAAAACAGGTGCGGTAATTGAAGATAACCCCAAGTTTTTAAAGCGAAATGAGGCAGCGATAATTGAATTGTCTCCAATTAAGAAACTATGTATTGAAAAATACACGGATTTCCCTGAAATGGGTCGATTTGCAATTAGAGACATGGGCAGAACCGTAGCGGTTGGCATCGTTAAGGATATAGAGACAGGAGCCTAAAGAAATCCCCGTTTTTTTTTGATTACTTTTGTTTTTTTTTATTAATTCTACATATTTAATTAGCAAAATTCAATTGTTCTTGTTTTATTGAAAATTTCTACAAAAAAAATAATGAAATAAAGAGTTTTATAAAAAATAGAGAATTATTAAGAATTATAAGAATAAAACTTGCGAATTAAAGAATTGATAAAATTTGTCGCTGACACAGAAATACTTTAACCGATTTGAGCTAAAATATCAAATATCAGTAATGGATCGGGATAGAATTATTAAGCAGATAAGGCCTTTCATGGAATTAGACAAGCATGTTAAGACAGACAAATACAATAATCCGGGATTTTACGAAGTAAGGAGCGTATATTACGACAACCCATTTCGAAAAGCTTTTTTTGAAAAAATTAATGGAATTATGGTTAGATATAAGCTTCGAATTCGATTTTATCCTGATTTTGAAGATGGCGATGAGGAAATAGTCTTTATTGAAGTTAAAAGCAAATATAACGAAAATGTTGCAAAGAGTCGCGTTATAGTGCCTTTTGAAAAAGCTTTCAAAATTGTTGACGAGACTACTCCCGAAGCAAAAGAATTTTATAAAAACGCCTCCTATCAAGATAAATTGGTTTTAAATGGGATTTGGTATCTTTATAAAAGATTTTACATCGTACCGGTTTGCGTTGTTTGTTATAAACGGCAACCGTATATGGCTAAAATAGAGAAAACGTTTCGAATAACTTTTGATACGGACGTAAAAATTCGGGATTATAATTTTGATTTACATGTTGGTGGGGGGAGAAAATATGTCGTTCCGCCACACATATGCGTGATGGAGATTAAATTTAATAGTTTCATTCCCAATTGGGCGATAAGGTTAATACAGAGGAACGAGTGTATCCAACTTAAAATATCAAAATTTGTTGACGGTCTCAAACAGATAAAAGTATATAGCGTAATTTAAAAAGATTTTTTTATAAAGTAAGTTTTTATAAAGCATTAGAAGGATTTAATATAAAAATATAAAAAAAAAAAGAAAAAAAACAGGAATATATACAATACAATGATAATGCAGGATTTTTTTTCGGAGTTTATTAATAAATTTGTTGAGGATTCTTTCGTTCACTTCGGCGGCGAAGTATAACCACATTTCGTGGTTACACGCTAAGTTGCCTTTATTACCATCACCGATGTGGTTATTGCGTGTTTCTGGAGCATATTTTTGTCGTTTATGATAGCAATGACTTATCGAGGAACTCACCGAGGAGTTAGTTATTCCCAGAGTTTTACCCAAAATCTCATTCTTATTTGCTTTGTTGTATCAATCGTGATGTTAGTAATTGGGTCTGATATTGCGCGAGCCTTTACTTTAGTCGGAGCGCTTTCGATCATCCGTTTCCGAAACGCAATAAAAGATACCCGGGATGTAGGGTTTATCTTTTTTGTAATGGCAATCGGGATGGCATGTGGTACGAGATTTTACATCTTAGCCATAATAACCGCATTTGTAGGATGTGGTTTAATATATTTCATGACCTCAACCAATTTCGGGCAAAAGGGCTACGCACAAGATATTATAGAGATCTATTTCCCAACGTCCAGAGATTACGCTAAGATATTAAGCCCTATTTTTGTCAGGCATCTTAAATATTATTCCATTTTAGGCGTTGATTCGGTTGATGAGAACACTAATCGTTTGAGTTTTATCGTAACTTTTAAGCAAAAAAGTAGAGCTGCGCTAGTTTTTAAGCGTGGAAAAAAGCGGGGAGAAATCTTTGATGACTTAGGGGCTAAGGCGGCTTTATTAAAAGAAATTCAAGCCCTTGAATATATTAAAGATGTGAAAGTAATAGATGGCAGTAATGCCTCGGAACTATAAGAAGGCGAGATTAATCTCGTTCTTTCTAATATAAATCCTCAAGGAAAGTTATTTATTAGAATATTCTCGCGTATAGAAAAATTAGAATATTATTTTTTATCTCTTTTTCCAAATTTAATTATGTATTCAGATTAGAAATCTTCAAAAACAGAATCGCAAAATTCTAATCGATCTTTGATCCAATCATACAAATAGTTGATATATTCGTCCAAATCAAATTCTTTTGTACTGTATATATACTTATCTGGATACTTATCCTCCGGTTCTTCATCTACAGTTATAGGTTTCCACATACGCACATCGATTTCGAGAATATCTTTTATTTCTTCGTATATGTCATCAATCATTCCTAATATAGTGTCTTCCGACCATACATCTTTTCTCAGTTCAAACCATCGATCGCTACAACTTTGCTCAAATTCATCATTATCTAATAACCGATCGTATAACGCACTTCTCTCCTGGATTTCAGATTTATCGTATACATCAGCATCGTATTTAATCTATCCATACTGACCAAAACTTCCATCAAAATCCCAAGGAATTAAATGAAACTTGCTGGGAGCAGTATCTCTAATTAAAAAATAATTCTTATTCCAAAAATCTCTATGATAATTGAAAAAATTGAACAGAAAAAAGTCGATCAAATTTATCTTTTCAAATTTAGAATAAATTCCATATGTACTATTAAAAAACTCATCGTCGGGAGAATCGTTAATAAAATCAATCAAATCAGGTAAAATTTCGTCAATTATCTCCAAATCTTCTGGATTAGGCCAATCTTGTTCCCAAGATCCTTTTTCGTAATCCTCTATATTTGTATGACCTTTTGTTTGAAAAATTAAGCTGGAATCTAGTTCATGTAGGGATTGATCGAGACCAAATAACTTTCTATCGTTTTTTTCAGCAAGTAAATATAACCCCTGAAATTTTCGGTTTACAAACAAGCTAACATATTCAGACTCGGGTAGTATGGCCATATCGTGGTCTTTTTCTTGTAAACTACGCCATAAATCAAACGATAATTTCACTCGCATTCGAGTATGATCCATATAATTTGCAAATAATAGCCAATCGTCGTCCTCGCGCATACCAAGGAGGGATATTTGTTGATCAAATTCTAAGCGATACCCTTTTTTTGGACGGTTTGCGTTAGTTGCACCTCTATATCTTATTTTTCCTAATATATATTCGTCATTCAAATCAAAAGCACAATCAATATAATCTTTTTTATTTATTCCGCCTGAATACGATATATATACCTCTGGTAAATATGAAGGCGCTTTTTCAGCATAAATATAATAAATGATCATCGAAAACATAAGAAGGAAAATAATAGTAAATCCTATAAAATCTTTTTTCCGTTGATGTATTGGTCTCTTATTTTTGAAACTTCTCGAGCTCAACATTTAAACCTTAAGGATGTCTTAATCTATGAAAATGCAATAAATACAAAGATATTATTGAAAGTTGAATATTTATATTTTTTTTATACAGTATATTTTAAATAATCATAACTCTTACTTATTTATTTCTCGATTGTTAAAAAGATTATTTTTCTAATAGAAGGGTTGGGTTATCACCTAAAAGGTGTTAATGCCTTATTTGTAGATTTTATTTTTTTAGATTTGTCCCGCATTCACTACAAAATGTATCATCAATAGAAACGCGCACTCCACAGAAGGGGCAATACATCGTTTTAGGTTGAACTTCTCCTGATTGTTTTGTTTCAATTTTTTCTTCTTTCCTTTCCATAGGAATTGTTTCTTTTTTCTGTTTTACTTTACTCTTACTAGTTACAATAACCAATACGACTACAATTAAAACTACTAAACCTACGATTAATATACCCGCTAATATAAAGATAATGAAGGGTGTATAGTCAGGGGGCTCCGTAATAGGTTCTATTTTTTCCAAGTCTATTTCTACAAGTGTCTCGTAATCGTAAATATATTTACTTTTTATCAAAACTTATAATTTTTGAATTTCTTCCAACTTAATTGAGAACCAATAATTAATTTCAATATACGTAAATCAACTCTTTTTTATAAATGATTGGAAATAAGATGATGAAGAACAGAAGAAAAAAAATCGTAGATTCTTCATCATTGTTAATACCTACATATTACTCTATTTTTTGAAATTTAGTTAGCTTTTTCTAATTAACAAATTAATAATTAGAAGGTAATTTGAAATTGATTCACATTAAAAATAAGATATGTTTCCTCGGAGAGAGTGGAGTTGGAAAAACTTCGTTGTTGACATTATTACAAGGTAAAGAGATCTCAAAAGAAAGAAATCCCACAGTCGGACTTGAGATAGACACAGAAAACTTGGAGCACTATGGAAAAGTTAGTATATGGGACTTTGGAGGCCAACGTAAATTCGTGTTCATGTGGAAAGATTTTTTAAGAGGGGCAGGACTAGCAGTTTTGGTTACAGATTCGACAGAAGAAAATATTTCCAAGAGTAAATTAATATACGATAGATTCTCACGCCATATAAACGCAAAAATTATCGCAATAGCAAATAAACAGGACCTTCCTGGTGCCTTGGACGAATCAGAAGTTCAAAAAAGATTAGGAGGAATAAAAACTTACGGAATGAGTGCTATTCGTACTGAACTGCGTCAAAGAATGCACGATATTTTAGATTACGAAATGAGCACTGATTAAAATCCTTCTTTTACATTATTATTTTTTACTTAAAATCTATTAAAAAGAAATATGAAATCTACAACTTAATAATATAAATTTAAGCAAAGATTTAACCTAACTTTCAAAAATATTTCAAATTATAATAAATTTTAATATCGTAACTGTATATTTTGTCAACATTAATAAAAATTAAAAAATATTCTATTTAAATTCCTTTAGCTTAGTACCACATTGCTCGCAAAACTTTTTATCAACTGTAACGGGCTTTCCACATTTTATTATAAATTTTTTTATATTTTAATTAATAAGTTTTAAATTTTTGGTATTTTATTTTCGGTGTTAATAACATCGAAAAATTGTTTAAAATAATCTACCAATTATATGTGCAAGACGAACAGGTTCAGGTATTTTTGAATCAATACATACTTTTTGTAATAAAAGTTCTACCTCGTTAATTTCAATTCCTTTTGCGTGGAAAAAAACTTTTGAATTTCCTCCAGCGGTTTCAATGTTCGTTTCGTATAAATTACCGGCTTTTATTATATTCTGAAATTTTCTTTTGTAATCCGTCGGAAATTTTTTTATCAATGCTTTTTCGACCGCTTCGAGATTTACTTCTCTTTCGGTTATAGCTATAATGGGTTTATTAGTTTCGTTAAAAATTTTCTCTAAATCAGCTATATTGAATCCTCCGAATGTAATTGAATCTGTTAATACGTATTGCATATGCTTTTCTGTTTGCTTTATCATTTCTATTAAAGCTTCAGTAGCATCATCACCATCGATTATTATATCCTTTTTAACAACGTTGACAACTCGAGTTCCTTGGCAGACTACTCCGATTAATGAAGTTTTCTTAATGAATGATTTGAATCCGAAAGGAGCGTCATCGATTCCTATAGTGATAGGATTTTCTTTCATATTTAATTCTCAGGCAAAAATTTTTTAATGTAATTCAAAAGATTTGTAAAGGCTTCCGTAGCGTTTATTATTTCTTCTGATCTACTTGATAAATTTCCCGAAATATTATCCGCTAAAAATTCAATAATTTCCTTTAAGGTCATTTTGTTCTTTAGCCAAACATACGCAATTATAGCTTCTACTGTATCAGCAAGATCGTGAGCGTCAGCCCTAGATCTTGCAAACTTTTTCATGTCGGCGTTTTTTAGTGCGTTAGATAGTATTTTTTGGCTAACTTTTTTACCAGTACGATAAATTTTATTGTTTTTACTATTATTTGTCAAATATATAGACTTTGCTACAGAATAAGCTAAATTAACGATCCCATCTCCAATTTTAGCTAAGCCTTTATCAGTTCCAATATTTTTTTGAGAAAAAGTTAGATCGTTAATTAAAAACTCATATGTCATAAGTTAAGTAGAACATTATCGTAATATAAATTTTTCATAGAAAATATAAAAAGTTATTTCACATAATATCTTTGAAAAGATTTTGAACCTCTATAACTTTTTCTCTCAATGATTCAATTCCTTTAAGTAAAATGGCTTTAATTTTATATCCCTTTTCCAGTCTTATATAAATTTTTGTAGGTTCAATAAGAGTTATTTTATATGCTGCGATATTAACACCTTCTAAATCTAAAAGATGTTTAACGAATATATTACAAAAACCATGTGATTGACCTATAATGTCTAATTCGTAATCGTTTTTTGCGGAACCTTTTTGTATATTTAATTTTACATGCTTGAAATCAGGAATTTCTTCGATTTCTAAATCTAAATCCTCTTCGTATTCTTCTTCACTTATATCGGAAGGGGATTCTTCTAATTCTTCTTGACCTTTAGAAGGGGATTCTTCTAATTCTTCTTGAGCTTTAGAAGACTTTTCTTCTAATTTGGGATAAACAGTTTCTATTTCTTCGTCTTCAACCTCATCTTCTAAATCTTCTAGGTCATCCTCTAAATCTTCATCAGGTTCAACAACTTTTTTCTTTGTCATTATAATAACTTCGATTTGTCTGGATTAATTAAGCTTAATGTTAAATAAAATAAATGTTTTTTGGTTTGTTAATTAAATAGATACTAATCTTTCAAATAGCGTTGAGCCAACTCTCTTAACCTTTCACATGCTAAATATTGAAGATCTTTTGAACCATATAAAATGACCTTAATATTTTTGCGTCCTTCTACTGATACGTTTAAACTAACATAATTTATCTTTTTCTGAACATTCTCAAGAAATGTTATTACGTTTTCTAATCGCCCGCTCGTATTGTAAAAATGAAGAACTTTCTTTCTCTTTTTTGTCAAATATAACAATCTCGTTATTTTTTAACTACATTTCTAAGAATTTTGTTTATTTTAAAAAAGTTAAAATCTTAAGATATAAGATACATTACCATAATCGTCCGCTATCTTCCTATTTTCAATATTTCCACAAAAAGAGCATTTTAATTTATTAAGACCAATTTTTTTTAGAGATGTTCCACAAATAACGCAATCTGCGTGAATGACGCCAAAATCTTTTCCAATTGTACTTAATGTATACTCATTAGCTTTTTTATCAACAACTTGCGCCCGCAAAATATCTGTAATTTGAAAAGCATCTGTAATCCTTTCTACATATCTATTAGATATCTGCGACACGTGAATATTTCCTAAATATGAAGAATTGAAATGAATTTTGCGGTTAATTGCATAAAAGTTAACTCCAACAGAAAATTTTCTTAAAAAGACGACTGTTCCGAGAACAGCATCTCCAATTTTAATCGTTTTTCGATCTTCTTCTTGATGAGTATTTACCTCAATTTCTCGTTTTTTCTCATCAATTTTAACCGTACCAGTTTTGGTAGCAAAAATTTGACCTTCTATAACGAATGTTGATTGTTCGTCAGGTAAAAATTCTTCTACTACACCTAAATATTGACCTGTTGTTACGATCTCGTTGTCTTTCACTGATTCCTTCATAATCTTTTAATTTCTTTCTTTTTTAAGTAATAATTATTAAATAATGTAAATAAATTTATGTGTATTTAGTTATAAATGAGAACATGTTTTGAGGGATAACAATTAAAAAAAAAGATTTAATTTCTATAATTCAAAACACCAAAATTTTCATTGATCCTAAAATCCAATTAGAACAATATAGCATTGACGCCACCTGCGCGGTAGATATTATTTATTTCGCTGGTTTCGAGTTTGATGACATAAAAAATAAACTAATTTTTGATTTTGGAACTGGAACGGGTAGATTATCTATTGCATCAGCTTTTTTAAAAGCAAGTAGAGTTATTAGCATAGATATAGATTTGAGTGCTCTAAATATATTAAGAGAAAATATTCATAACCTTGAACTTGAAGATGTTATCTTTCCAATTTGTGCAAATATCAAATATTTTCATGTTTCAAAAAGGATTATCCCTAATAACATGAAAATATCAACAATTATGAATCCTCCTTTCGGAGTAAAAAAAAGAGGAGCAGACAGAATCTTTTTAGAAAAAGCATTTTCAATTTCTGATGTTGTATATTCTATACATTTAGCTAACGAAAAAGTTAGAAAATTTATAACGAATTTCGTTAAAAAATTCAAATGGAAAATTGATAATGTTTTACATTACAATATGATTCTTGAAAGATCTTTTCAGTTTCATACCCATAAAACAAAAAAGATTGATGTAGATGTATATAGATTTGTTAAAAATAGAAATCATTAATTTTAAAAAATAATTTCTTAGTTTAAATTTATTGAAAATTTTTCCATGAACCGAAATTTTTAGGGTATTTTGCGTTATCACCTAGAATTTCCTCTATTCTAAGAAGCTGGTTATACTTAGAACAACGATCAGAGCGACATGTTGCTCCGGTTTTAATTTGGCCCGAACAAAGACCCACTGCTAAATCGGCAATAAAAGGATCTTCTGTTTCACCTGAGCGATGTGATACCATTACGTTAAATCCGTTATTAAAAGACATCTTAGCAGCCTTAATAGCTTCTGTTAAGCTCCCGATTTGATTTACTTTAAGTAGTAAAGCGTTCCCTGCCTTTTCTTTTATTGCTCTTTCAAGAATTTTAATATTGGTTACAGTAATATCATCATCCATAATTTGTATTGATTCATCTACCTTTGCAGTTAGATGTGTAAAACCACTAAACGCCTTTTCATCAAACGGATCTTCAATTGAATTTAACGGGTAATCGTGAATTAAATCTAAATAGTATTGTAATAATTCTTCTTCCGTTAATTTTTTTCCATCAATGTGATAAACATTATCTTTGTAAAATTCGCTAGCGGCGGCATCCATTCCCAAGACAAAATCAATTCCCATCATAAACCCTACATCTTCAATTGCGTCAATTATTATATCAATTGCCTCTCTGGTTAAAGATAGATTAGGAGCAAAGCCCCCCTCATCTCCAACATTTGCTGCAGGTCTGCCGTATTTTTTTGACAATAGGCCTTTTAGCGTTTGATATACTTCTGCTACATTTTGTAACGTTTTAGAAAAAGATTCTGCTCGTACCGGTAAAACCATAAATTCTTGTATTGCCAAATTGTTTCCTGCGTGTTCTCCACCGTTTAAAATGTTAGAACATGGAAGAGGTAATAAGTAATCTTCTCTACTTTTATTATAAGTTAATTCATATAAATAAGCAAATAAAGATCGCCCAGATAATTTAGCTGCTAATTTTGCTGTTGCCAACGAAACGGATAATATCGCATTCGCACCTAGGATGCTTTTATTTTCAGTTCCATCGATCGTTATCATCTCCTCGTCAATTTTAGTCTGATCCCTTACATCGAAACCAATTAATTTCTTAGCGATAATGTCATTCACGTTAGATACGGCTTTAGTCACATGTTTTCCAAGAAATGCCTTACCTCCATCCCTTAATTCAAGCGCTTCTGAGGCTCCAGTCGAAGCTCCAGAAGGAACAGCCGCTCTCGCAAAGTCATCTTCAGAATAGACTTCAGTTTCTACTGTAGGATTACCTCTAGAATCTAAAATCCATCGAGATTTTATCTTTTTAATTTTAAAATCAGCCATAAAAATATACTCTCTATTTTTTTTAAATTTGATTATTAATAAAAATTAAGAAAATTTAATCTTAATAGTTTCTTCTAAACTTATTTAAAAGAGTAAATTAAGAAAAAACAGTATAATATTAATAATTTTAACAAAATTGATAACATGACGAAACAATAGTAAATTTTCTATATTCTATAACCTTTAAAATATATATTATTTTATTATAAATTTTCAATATAATTGGAATCGAAATGTCAAGCGCTAGACCTTGGGTTGAGAAATATCGACCGCGTTTATTAAATGATGTTGTAAACCAAACAGCCATCATCAAACGTCTTAAGCAATTTGTAAAAGATAAATCGATGCCACACTTGATCTTCGCCGGATCAGCTGGAACTGGGAAAACTACATCTGCATTGTGTATGGTCCGGGAATTATACGGTAGAAAAAGGGCTCCAAATATCACTTATTTAGAACTAAATGCTAGCGATGCGCGAGGCATTGATGTTATTCGAACATACATTAAAGATTTTGCCAAAGCACGCCCTCCTGTAGATATTCCTTTTAAGATTTTAATTTTAGATGAAGCAGATAACATGACATCACCAGCTCAACAAGCTCTAAGGAGAACTATGGAAAAATATACTAAAAATTGTAGGATGATTTTAATTTGCAATTATTCTAATAAAATTATCCCTCCTATTCAATCCAGATGCGTCGTTTTTAGATTTGCCTCCTTAAGTAATGACGATATAAAAGAAAGAATTAAGTTGGTCGCAAAACAAGAAAAAATAACCCTCGTTGCGAATGGGTTGAATGCCTTAGTAGATGTTTCTAGAGGTGATTGTCGAAGAGCAATAAATTATTTACAATCCTGTGGAACAATCTCAAAAAAAATCGATCAAGAGATCGTTTTTCGAGTGGCTGGAGAAGTTCCGCCCGATAAAATTAAAGATATTTTACAAGTTGCTCTAGATGGACAATTACAATTATCGATAAAGCTCTTAAACGATTTAATTAAAGATTATGGGCTTTCAGGACAAAATATTATTAAAAATATACATAGGGAAGTCTACGATCTTAACGTATCAGAAGATATAAAAATAGAATTATCTAAGCTCTTGGCAGAATTCGAATTTCGTTTAAGTCAAGGTGCGACCGAAGAAATCCAATTACAAGCGTTATTAGCAAAAATTGTTTTGCTGCAAGATTTTAATAAATAACTAGCCATGAAGCAAGCGTTAATTAATCATGATGCTTTCAATAATTGAAGTAATTCGCAAGATTTTTTAACATTCTTTTTTGTCAAATTCTTCAATTATAACATTCTGTTGGGCAGCCCACCACACCCATACTTGCCTAATAAAAAAATGAGCAATACCGAGATTTTGTTTCCAAGCGTGTGTATTTGACATATGCTCATGGCAAATCATAATATATTTTTTATTATTTTGCTCCCAGATATTTTTTAAAAAGAGCTTTCCACAATAATCTATAATTTTGGATTCAGCAAAACATCTAGGGCAAACTTTCGGATATTCAGATGTTAAAAGAACTTTAATTTCGAAAGTAATTTCAGGGCGCTCTGGAACAAGTAAATTTCCGTTCCAGATTATATAGTTGTACCGAATATTTTTTTCAGGAAATAATTTAAACCACGGTCTATTTTGAGTATTTTTTAGAAAATTAATATATTTTAGAATTTTTTCAATTTCGAGTTTAATGCGATCTTTCCAAGCGGGATGCTTTGGTCCAACCTCCATCCATTTTTGAGGAAATTCTTGAATTAATTCGTCAAGAATAGATCTTTGCCAACTTATTTCAGTTGATTTTGAACCAACAATTCCTCGATCTATGATATCGAAAGTATTACCGAATTTATCGACCAGATCTTTAATTGAACAGAGTAGATCTGTTGCAGTAAGCACTTGCCCACCCATATTTGTTATACAGACATTATGAGAGGATATTCCAAACTTTTTTGAAATTTCAGGGACAATATCCATTAATTTTACATTTGGCGCAACTGGAAAGGGTATTTGTTTTTTTTCCGAACCAAATTTATTCACAAAATAAATCGTATTCAATTCTGGTGATGTCATTATAATTCTTATTTTTAGTAGTTTTTCTCTTAATTAATTATTGAATATAATACTTTTATTTTTATTTAATTCAAAATTTTTAAAGACGATTTTAATATCGTTAAATGACTTTTGAATTTGTTTTTTCATTTTAGTGCTTAATTCAAGATTAGCAAAAGATTCAAGCACAGAAATCAACTTCAAAATAAATTCGAAATTCTTATTTGAAAGTCCATTTTCGTTTAATTTTTTCTTATTATAGTGTAAAATTCCAATATAAAATCCAAAAAACCTTATGTAAAAGGCGTCGGGGATTACAATTTTGTTGTTATCGCAATCGAGAATACTATAATAAACTTTTTGGAGAATTTTATTATTTACCAATTCTATTTTAACTTTTTGGTTGATATCTTCATATGTATAATTATCGTTATTAATATAAATTGGAACTAAAACTTCTAGATTTAATTTTAAGGAAAAATAATCTCGCTTATTCTTACTTTCAAGTTTGATTTGATTATCAAATTTGTTATCAATAATAATTTGATTCTTTTTCCCTACTTTAAATTTATTAGGAATTTTAAGTCGAATTGATTCAGATGTTAATTTAGTGGCAAAGTATTTTGAGATCGGTTCAAACTGAGATATCTTTGAGTTTTTATAGAATATCTCTAAATCATTCCATACTTTTTCAAAATAGTCTTTTAGCTCGTTTAGTATCTTTATTTTTATTCTTTCTTTATCGTTTAAATCGCTTTTTATAATATTAATATCAAAAATTTCTTCCATAGAAATTAATAAAAACTTAGGAGTTTCTGATTCAATAAATTTAACGATAATTTCCTTGGATTTATTATTTTTGCCCATATGGTAATAATTAATGTTTGTACCATTTGTAACAATTGAAACGCAATTAGGAAATTGTTTACTTAAGCTTACAAAAGTAGTATCGTCAATATGACTATGAAAAATTTCGCTCGAAAAAGGATGCGAGTGATATATACCAATAGAACCGATTCCTTGAGGCAATATGGAACTTATTTCTTGGAATTCTTGGACGTCTGGAATTGCACTTATAAGGGTTTGCTGTTCGAATCTCTTACATTCAATAATTGCTAAAACAATGGGGATATTATCCTTTTGGTATCCAATTAGCCAACCATATATTTCATTTTCGCTTGATAACGCTTGATTTTTAATTACATCGATGAATATTTCTGGTGTATAGAATATTTTTATTAAATTCACCTTTTATTCTTTGATTTTATCAATTAAATCATTTAATTCTTCTTGCGATATTTTAGGTTTCACTGATTTTTCTCCAACCATAAATTTTTTGCCACATATAGGGCAATTTTCATCTCTTTTAGTTTTATATGTTAAAAAATTCCCTGTTATCATATTGTACGTGAGATAATCAATCATTTGGCCAAACTTTAGAAGATATTTTAGCATCTCTTGGATCTGAACGCTTGCTAAGATTGCCATTGTTGAAGGCAAGGATGCAACACAAGATTCACTTCTCTCGTCTGAAATGTTAATCGGGATATTACTTAAGCATTTAGCACAAGCGGTCTTATGTGGGATAATAGGGTGAACATAACCCGATAATCCACTTCGAGAAACGCCAGCATCTATATAGGGTACATTTAATAGAACACATTTAACATTTAAATATTCTCTTGCGGGAACATTATCTAATCCATTTAAAATAATATCCATTTGTTTAATTTCATCCTCAAAATGAGGTTCGAAGCTTGGATCCATGATATTATTTTCGAAACTTCTTATTTCTACATCAGGATTTATATCTTTCAATATTTCTGAAGCGACTTTAACTTTCGGTTGTCCTATATGTGCTTCTTTAAACAAATGTCTGTTTAAGTTTACAATGTCTACAGTATCAAAATCGAATAAGGAAACCTTCCCTACCCCGCACCTTACAGACATTTCAGCAGAAACGCAACCAAGGCCTCCAACGCCAATAATTCCGATATGATGTTGTCTAAGATTATCCCAATTAACATTATAACCAAAATCTTTAATCGCTTTTAATCTTGTATATCTTGTATTTCCTTTTTGAGTCATTCTTATCCAATATTTAATTTAATATCTTAATGCTTTCGGAATTCTTGAAATTCTATTACAATGAATACACTCAACAACCCCATTTAAATCAATATTTTTTATTGGAAGACTTGCGCCGCATTCTGGGCATTGAGCGCTTAAAACTTCAGCCTTTTGTTCGAGTCCTTGCTTTAATTGAGAAATTATTAAATCGTATTTTTCCAATGTTTTCGAAATTATAGTATCGTTTTCACCCGTAACCCAAATTATGAGAGTACCTGAGTTGCCTGAAGCCATAACTTGTATATCAATTAATTGAATTGAATCAGATTTTTGTTTAATTAAAAACACAGCCGAACCAAGATAGACTTGTTCTTCTTCATCAAATGTTTGTTCTATAGGATTTTCTATGGAATCCAATCCTTTAAAAACATTGAGAATCGAGTTAAATAATTGTTTTGGATTAGTCGCTTTAAATAAATACTTCTGCCCTTTATTGGGATAATTATTCTGTTTTACTTCTCTTATTAATTTGTAAGTTTTTTGTTTTATTTGTCTTTTTAAAATATCGACTCGGACCACTTGACGCGATAATCTGTCTCTTTTAATCATTGAGAGCTCTTCATTAGAGATTTTCTCTATGAAAATCTTTGTTTTTTCTCCAATATATACTGGCGGATTTGGTAATGTTGAATTTACAATTCCAGTAGCAACTATAGGTGCTCCGCCTTCCCAAGGAATTAAGAACGTGATCTCTTGACCATAATCTATAGATTTATTTATTAGCGAAGGTTTAACATTTGAAGTCCATTCTCCCTTAGTAATTATCGCGTGTTCTTTTGAAATATTTATGTGAACCTCTAGAGCTTCAGCAGGATTGTATTTTAAAGCAAATACCTCGTCATTCTCTCCAAAATTTCCTAAAATTCGTTCGTTTATAAAAATTTTAGGTTCTTCAGAATATTCAATTGCTTCAATTTTGGTTATAATCGAATATTTTTTAGTAGGTAAATCAGAAATTAAAAAGATTGTATCTCCTACTTTAAAATTTGACAATTGCTCTTTTTTACCCTGAATAACACAATTCTCCCGAAATTGTGGAATTAGTTTAAAATTCTTCATTATTTTTTAGATATATTATTATCTTATTATAATTTAATTACAAACAACATTTATAAGCAATATATTAATCAAATTTTTTTAATTCCTCTTGAGTCTCCTTAATAAAAAGTTGAATTTGTTTTTTCTTCTTATTATAGTCTTCTTGAGAAATTTTATCTTTCAGTAGAAGATCTTGTTGTTCTTTTAAATTATTCTTTAATTCTTCAATCCGAATTTGGAGATTCTTTCTTTGTTTGATTAAGTACTCAGTCTTCAGTTCTTCGTGCTTTAAAATGTTTTGAGTGTCGCCAGGAGCATTTATTCCAATAACGTTAAATGTCTCAAGCTCAAGCCCATATCTTAAAAATTCCTCCGTTATTTTAGATGTTAACAAATTAATTGCGCGTTCTCGATCTTCCAAAATAATATTCTTAGCAGTATAATTCTTAAAAATATCTCTTAAAGAAGAGTGAAGAAGGCCTATGATCCACTCTTTAAGGTCTTGTATTTTCCACACTTTTGTTCCCGCTACAACATCGTTATAAAAGATTTTAACTTGGTTAATTCTAAGTTTTAAATCTCCATGAAGTCCAACTATGTAGCCGTCTTTGGTTGGAATACCATCTGATTGTGGAATTCCCCATGGTATTTCGGTAAGCGAAATATCAATCCAGACAATTTCGGTTCCTTTTATCCTTGCCTTCTTATCGAGTTCATACACACCTCCTCCAAGAATGCCAATTAATTCTCCTTTTTTGTAAAAAAGAGCTTTTTCGTAATCTTTTACCACAAAAAGTTTCTTACCTTTAATATTATCTCCAGGTTGAGGAAATGAGTACATTAATGGGGTTTTAAGGGCACCTTTATCCTCTCTTTGCCACGCAATAATTTCAGGTTCGTTATCCTTAAATTTTTTATATTCAATTTCCCTATACATTATCTTTAACACCCTTTTTTAAAATTATTATAAATTTAAATATTTCTTTCAGATACTATATACCAAGTCTCACCATGTAAAAACGATTTCGAATATTTGAGAATTCCATGTGAAGTAAGATTGTTTAAGATTTTAAGAGTTTTTTCCTTAGTCCAATCAAATGCGCTAACCATATCGGCTAAAGTGAATTTTTTAAATTTTGTAGCAAACAATATGAGTTTAGTTTCGTCTTCTGAAATATCGTGAGCCTTTAATTGTACTATTTTGAGATAATGATCTTCGTCTTCTTGAATAAACATTATCCCTGGTATATATCCTTTATTGGCAAGTGAATTTATGACTTGCTCCAAATCTTCAATAGTAAAATATAAATAAGGATTCTCGTCCAATATTAATTGATATAAAGCAAATAAAGGTATAGTTTCAGTAATTTCATAACTGTGATCATTTAGTTGTTTTTGACCCTTATCCAACATTGCTAAGAATTTTAAGACAACATCTTTAATTCCTTCTTTCATTGTATCTTCATTTAATGGAATCTGAATTATATTATCCAAAATCTTCGAATCAATTTTGTTTTTCGATAGCTTTTTTAAATCATCTTCAAGTAAGATGTGAGAATTTACATTTATAGACTCTCTCTGGTAAATTAGGCTCGTAAGCGTTCTAATCTCTTCCCTTAAATCTTTTGTCAACGTATATGCGTTAGAAATTTCTTTATTTTCAACAAAATGCGATATATTTGTATTGAACTCAGAGATTCTTTTTAATTCATTCTTAATGATTGAATTAAAGAAAAAGATCTCTAAAAACAAAATCTTTTCGTCTTGCTTGGAAATCTTTTTCTGTTTTTCACCCATCTTCTTTATTGTATAAATAACAAGCGGGTCAGATGGCAAATTTGAAACTCGCATTTTAAGAAATTTAATTCTTTTCATAATAAAACTTATTAAATCTTCAAAAACAGGATTATTTAAGTTCAATATTGGACCAAGCAATTTGCTTAACTCAACTTGTATTATATCTAAATCATAGAGAATTGTATCGTATTTTTGTTTACTTAACTCCTTTAGTTTTTCAAAACTATCGGGAATATTGATACGATATATCAACTCGTCTTCTATACTTGGAAATTTAACAGTCTTTTCAATACCTTTTGCTTCTTTTATAACTCTTTTTCCGAATTTTGTTATTCTCCATTTAGGAAGTATGTTATTTTTTTCGACAACCCTTTCTACTTGGTTAAATCTTTCTAACTGTAAAAGAACATTTTTAGCCACTCTCATCGAAAATCCCGTACGTTCGCTAATATTTCGGATGCTAAACAGCTTTTTTTCTCCTTCATTTAAATAAAGCAGAATAGTTTCAATTCCCTGTAAACTTATTGGTAAATCCCGAGTTGGATTTCTTTTTTCATCCATAAATTCCAATTTTATATACTTGTCGTTCTTATTATAACATAAATCACATTAACATATAAATGTTTCCATATGGAGACATTTTAAAATTTTGAAAGTAACAAAAAACTCAAAAAAATAAAAAATTAATTAAAAAAATTTTATATTTATATTATTAAATTGTTTGGCCATTCTCTCCTTTTCTCTTGTATCCCTATTTTTCGTGAAGTAATTCTCCGCAATTTACGCAGAATTTGTGACCTCTTTTATTTTGAATTCCACAAGCCCTGCAATATATGAACTCTTTAGAAGCAGATTTTTCCCTCGTTTCTACCGTAGTTGGAGCTGTTTTAAAGGACTTTTCAAACCTTTTAAAGGATTCTGAAAAATCTTCTGGAAGTTCTTTATCTTTTTGAAGTGCTTTTTTATCTATTTTTCCTTCCCCTTTATCTTCCCATTCTTTATACGCCGACATTAAAGCATCTATTTCGTCGATGTTTGTTAGTTGATTAAAAACAATTGATCTAGTGCTCGAAAAATATTCAGCGTCTATTTCTTGATTTTTTATCATGGACTGAATTACGCCGATAATCAAAGTTTCGTCTTTAATTCCAGTTTTTTCGGTAATTTCAACTGTTTGTATGCGACTGAATTTTGATCCTAACTCTAAAACTGTCGTCTTAACTAACAAATAACTACATAAGCGCATTTTTTCGTCGGTCCACGCCAAGATCTCTTTGAAATTATATTGCCTGGCGGGACTTCTAATACCCTCTAATTCGGCAATGGCTCTCGAAAAGTCTTTTGCTTGAATTAATTCTTCCACCGTAGGAAAATTCTCTTCAAGAATCGTTTTCTTCTTTTCTAATTCTTGACATGCGTTTAATTTTTGTTTTGCCTCGTTAACAACTGCGCTTAATCTATGAGGTATCGCATCTTCAATAATCGTATTCAGTTCTTTTATCGCGTTCTTAAATCGTTTTTCGCGAATAAGAGCGTCTATCTTAACCAGTCTGTCTTTGAATCCTTCCTCTAAAATAACTTTTTCTATCTCTTCGCATTTGGTTAACTTCTCGCTTGCCAAGTTAACAACTTTTTTAACGTTTTGGAGTCTCGCTTCTTTGATAATTTCGTGCAATTCTTTTTTAGCGCGCGAAATGTGTCTTTCTCGAATTAATTCGTCCACAATAACCAACTCGTTTTTGAAATCCTTTTTAACAGTCTTTTTCGAAGGCTCCTCTCGTAATTACTTCTTCTTCCTTGCTTTGATATAGACCAACGCTCCCGTAATTCCTACACCTCCTACTATACCTAAAATTACGATTAAAAGGAGGCTATTTTCAAAAATATTCGTTGGGGTTTCCGCCTTATCATCATCGTCACCTCCACCTCCACCGTCACCGCCACCATCGCCGCCATCGTCGCCACCTCCATTCGGTGGTGGCAGCGGTTCCTCGATACCAGATAGTGCAAAAATCGATGCGTGATCTATTGAAATGGTAATTTCGTTTCCATCAACGCTAATCGCAACTTCCTGCCATTCCCCGATTCCACCGTTGGCTGATTCGTTAAACCACCAGCATTTAAGATTCGATAAACTTGTAGCTCCTTGGTATATAAAGGTTATGTTTAACATACCGCTCAAATTATCCGTGTCGTTAAGTAGGATCTCAACGAACAATAGCCCGTTGGAAAGCGGAGTACTGAGAGGATTATCTCTAAAACCGGCGTAAAGCAATTCCGTAACGCCGTCGATTCCGATTGATATGTTAACTTTATAGTCTGTCGTACCTTCGGGGTCAGTTTGAAATAGATATGCTCCAGCAACTATTATTTGCATAGTAAGATATTCTTTTACGCAAAAATGCACTACCTCCGAGTGATACATGGTTCCTAACGAGTCGTTTCCGAACAGTTGGATGTTATGTGGTCCATTCGAAGGCAACGGTATTGTTGCGTTCCCTAAAATCGTTCTGTTAGCTTGACCGTCCAATGGATAACCCATCCAATCTAAACTGGTATCGTTTTCGAAGCTAAGCAGTAATCCTTCGTTAAGATTATCTCCAATGTTATAGTTTGGATCCCATGAATATCCGATAGCATCAAAATAAGTAACTCCCTCATATAAGCTATCAGTAAGGACTAATATTTTACTAATCGATGAGACATTATTTTTAAATAAGAAATTTCCTCTGTAGATCCCATCAACATAACAATCAAATCTATTGCTTACACAATCAAAATCAATTCGTATATGGTACCATCGATCGTATGAAATGCCTGTTTGTATGTCTTGGGCACCCATTGGACCATCAGCATATATTTTATACCACGTGAAATAGCCTAAACTAACCGTTATTGCTTGAGTTGTATCATTCCATAATTGAATCCATGCTCCTTGTAAACCATCCCCTCCTGCGTTATCTGAAGATTTCATGCACCAATATTCAACAGTCCCTGTGGTATGTGATGTAGGAAGCTCATTATCCTCCATTGACTTTATATTTACTTCTCTTTTTCAAATTTATTTCTTTTAATAGTTTTGAATTATATGTATTTTAAGCTTTTAGTTTAGAGTTATTAGTCTGCTTTTTGTTTTATTTTGTCTTGAGAAAGTATAAAGCTCCTAATAGAAATCTTGTTTTAGGTCTATTTTTAATTAACCCATTTGTCTTCTTAAATAATGTTTTTAGCCCAACTAACTGTGGTTATCACTTGACTGACTCCTTCTTTTATCTTTTTTTATTGATTTCTTTATATTTTTATCCAAATGAAGATAAATCGTGGTTTTATCTTTTTTCGGGATTAGCTATGTGCGCAAAATGGTTTACTTTACCTGCCGCAATATATTTCTTTATTAAATTTTTATATCAAAAAAATTGGAATGAAATTAAAAAAATTATTTTATTTATAGGTACACCCATTTTAATATTTTTAATTAGTCCAATCTTATACTTTCCAAATTATCTGAATCTCTATTTAATGTGGCTTTCAGAATCAAACGCAACAGGCGGTACTCAAATACCATTAATAATAAAAATTTTAATATTTTCTTTAATTTTCACAGGTTTTCTTATAATTCGATTAAAAAAAGCAGACCTTTTAGAGATAATTTTCTTTTCAATAATATTAATGTTTTCAATAATGTTTTGGGCGAGACCTTATGTTCGATATTTAACACCATTAATTTTTTATGGACACTTAAAGATCAAAGGAGATATTTTGATAATAGATTTTAATATAAAAACCACTCGTATTTATTTCAAAGTTGGAAATAATTTATTAACATTTACCATGTCTATATTAGGATGTATTGCCGCAATAATAATAATAATTTTTATTATTTAATATAAACCAGCATCATAAATGTGTATAAAATAATTGGAATTTTTAACATATCTTTTTATAGAATTAAATTATCGTTTATGGTAAGATATAACAGAACAAACCTAGTTACAAGCTCTATTAGCTAAAATTGCTTTTTTGTAAGATATTAAACAACTGCTTTTTAAGTCCAAATTCAATTTCTTGTTGCTGAAAGTATTTATTCATCCTTTCTTTTGATTTTGGATCTATTTTGAATTTGATTACATCGTCAAATATAATATCCCATAAAATTAATCCTGAAGGATCGGCTGGTTGGTAAGAGAATCGGTAAGATTTGTCAAATAATTTCAGAAAATCATCGTATTCAATTTTGCCTGTACCTAATTCTACAACTTTTTGTACTATTCGTCGAATTTGTTGTCTCAAAAAAGCCCGACTTTTAAAATCAAAAATTAAGTAGCCATATCTCACAGTCATTTTTACAGAATTCATATCTCGTAAAGTTTTTACCGGTTCCTTTTCTTGTTTGTAAAAATTTGCAAAGTCATGCTGACCTTCTAATTCTTTACAAGCTTTTCGCATAATTTTAAGATTAATATTTTCCCGCTTTTTAAGATAACTAAGAGGTTGAGGAACTATATATTTATAATGGCGAAACACCGCATTAAATCTTGATAAAAAATCTATTGGAACTTTTGCGAAAGCCCATATACCTATTTCTTTTGGTAATACTGTATTAATTTCCATTAAAATTGGTTCCTTCTGTGTTACAAAAGAACATGCGGCTCCTCGAGCAGATACATATCTATCTGTTCTACTCGCAAGTTCAAATCGAGATTCTTCATCATTTTTAACGTAGTTTTTTTCCTTTAAAACATTTAACAGGCATTCTTCTATGGTTAAAAGATTAGGTTGTTTTTGTGAACCATGAAATTTTTTCGTTCCTATGTAGTAAAATTTTAAGAGATATCTTCGATAATTCATTATCATTTTCATGAAAGATGTTAAAATTCAATAGGTAATGCATCAAGAATAAATTGACTCATATAGAAAATTCCCATCATAAAATTTACTAAAATGTAGAGTCCCATAAGAAAACAATACCAAAAGTACCTATTAAAATTTTTTCTATTACCTTTACTTTCTAATTTTTTACTAATCTCGTGCAAACCTAAAGCAGATAATGGTAAAAAGAATGGAAAAAACATAAAAAAAATTCGATACTGAGCATGTATCGCGCCTGGCTCCATAATAAAATATTGCAAAATCATTGGAATAATCATAATCATAGAATATATAATCATGAATTTCCGTCGGTTTTTGTCTTCCTCGTTAATATAACCAACTATTAAAAAGATATAATTTAAATTGAAAGCAACAAGGATGATAAATACCGCATCAAGAATTACTTCTAACCTAAAAAGCATTAAAAGATTAATCTTTATCGAGCTAAAATCTAAAATGGAAATGTTCATGCCATAAGTAATCCATAGTATAATTGGAATTAATGCACTCCCTAAAACTAAAATCATGAAGATAAGATTTTTCATTTCAGAATAAAGCCATCCCTTTTTATAATATTTTAAATCCTGCATTAAAATATAAATAAAAATTGCTAATGTAGTGAAAAAAACTGTCTCACGTATTAACATTCCAATTCCAGTTAATATTGATAAGAGTAAATATTTTTTGATTGAAAATTTTTCTCCTAAAAATCCATCATTATTCGAATTCCAATGCTCTTTTATTGGATCAGTCGTATAAAAAAGTATTAAAATTGAAAAAAAGTAAGCCCCCACATCGGTTAGACAACTTGCACCAACTGCCAACAGTGTAAACGAACACGAATATAAAAGAGACGAAGTAAATGCGATATTTTTTCTATATCCTAATTTTTTTATAAAATAATAAAAAAGTATAACAGAAGAAAAGTAGAAACACGAATTAATGATTGCAAATCCTATTTCGAGAGGTATACGAAAAAAATAATACAATAACGCCGCTAACGCAGGGATTAATGGTCTTTTGAAAAAATTTAAATAAGCTCTTCTTCCATATGTACCATATTTTTTAAAAAATTCATTAAGGGTCATTTCGTTAAGAAATATTCTAGACATATCAAGATAAAATTTAGGATCGCTTACAAATTTCTCATGTCTTCCAAAATGTAGAGCTATTTGAATTACCGTTATTAGCATAAGTAATATTATTAACCTTTTCTCAGAAAAAGTTAAAAATTTTTTTAGTTTAATCGAGTTCTTATTAAGAAAATGAAATAAATTTTTCTTTTTATTGTTACTAATTATTAAATACACCTAATAGTCATCGAGTGAACACTAAATATTGAAAATATAGAAAATTTTTTTAAATTATCCTATTTTCAGTATAGGATTTATTATTTTATTTATTATTATTTTATTTATTATTTAATTAATTAAAAAGATTAAAAATGGATTTACAAAAAAAATAGATTAATTAATGGTAATTATATTACCATTTTAAACCGATATAGTTCTTATCCATTATCTTATTTCAGCAGCCATCGCATATCTGTGCGGGATGATTACAAATTACTCGTTGAATAAGTATATTAACTTTAAAAACAAAAGTAAGCAAATAATACCTCAATTTAGCATATTTGCGGTAGTGGCATTGATCGGATTGGGACTCAATGAATTGATACTATTTATCTTAGTTGAATTTTTTAGAATATGGTATATTTTCTCAAAAGTTATTTCTGTGTGCATTGTCGTTTTCTGGAGCTTCTATGGGCATAAAAAGTTTACTTTTTATTTAATTCTTAAGTTTACAAGTTAACAACTTTTTTTAAATTTTTCTTAAGCCTTCTTTAATTACACATCCGACATTATTTTAAGTAGTGCACTATACTCCATTACAGTTGGCTCAAGTTTTTGTCGTAGAGGACATCTATTAAATCTTATCGCAATCGAATTTAAATAATAAATTCTTACATCCCCCCTACTTTTTTACTCCAAAGTCTTGTAATTCATTAATGTCGGTAGTCATATCATGAAAAAATAACTTTTTATTGATTAACTTGTAAACTTAAGAATTAAATGATTTTTTTAAAAAAGTTGTTTTAGAAAATTAAAGATACATATTGGATAATCTGTATAAAAAAGTTTTTAATGAAAAGGAATTTTTTATATCCTAACTTTCATTATGGTTTTTAGTCAATTTAAATAAAAAAAAAGGATTATGAAGATAGGAACTTCTCTAAGAAACTTCCGAGATCGCATTAGTGCCTCTGTCAGCTTTAAAATGAAAAATGTACTTTTCTTTTTCGCTCTTTTCCTCGTTTTTTTCTTAGCTATAATGATTAGAATGACGCCAGTCCTAAGAGGTCCAACTTTAATCAAAGCTTTTGACCCTTGGATACAATATTATAACGCGAAATACCTCTCTGAGCATACTATTTACGAATACTTTCATTGGCACGATGACAAAAGCTGGTACCCCGGAGGTGCAGATAGATATAAACTACGTCCAGGATTAACTTTTACCGTCGTAATAATTTACTGGATTTTGCGCGCCCTCGGACTCCCAATAACACTGTACGAGGTTTGCTTTTACTTTCCCGCATTTATGGGGGGTTTCACAGTTCTTGCCATGTATTTTCTTGGAAAAGAAATGCTTGATAGAAATTGCGGACTCTTGGCGGCCTTCTTCCTAGCGTTCAATCCGGGGCACATGCAACGTACTATGGCTGGCTTCTTTGATAATGAAACTATTGGCGTGTTTGCGGTAATTATGACCTTTTTATTTTTCTTAAAAACTGTAAAAACAGGTAAATTTTCCTACTCTATAATTGGGGGTATTTTTCTTGGATATTTATCCTTGAGTTGGGGCGGTTATCAGTATGTTTTTTTCATTTTACCAATAGTTTGTATCGTTATGATTATAATGAATAAATATAACGAGAACTTTTTAATTGCTAGCTCAGGAGTTTTAGGGACCGGTATTCTCATATACGCGCTATATGTAACATTCGATCCGACCGTATTTTATAAAGATGCAAGTATTGGTGGAATATTTTTATTTATAATCGCATTATTAATATTTCATTTGATATTTACTAAGAGGCACGATATTCCAAGATTTTACAACGGTTTTTTAAATACCGTGAGATGGGCCGTAATTCCTGGAGTTATAATTCTTGCGGTTTTAATTTGGATGCGACCTGATTTGGTTCCATTAGGTATAGGTGGTAGGTTAAATACCGTTCTTAGCCCTTTAATGCGAGATAAGATGCACATAGTTGCATCAGTTGCAGAGCACGCTCCAAGTTCTTGGGGTATTTTTTATTATAATACTTTGATTCCTCTAATTCTTTTACCCCTTGGAATTTTCTTTTGTTTTAAGAGGTTGGATTATCGAGATATATTTATGATGGTATTTGTGCTAACGTTGTTTTATTTTACAGGAAGCATGATTCGTATTATCCTGTTATTCGCTCCTGCAGCTTCATTAATGGGTGCTTATGGATTAGTTAATGTTTTAAAAATTTATGGTAGTTTCATTGGAGAAAAAAGGTTTAGCGTGAGTAGAAAACGAAAAAGACAATTAAAAAGGACAGTTGGGAATTCTGAGGTTTTTGGGGTATATTTTCTTGTTGGATTTTTATGCGTTGCTCAAGTTTTTCACGCAAGCGATTTAGCAGTTAATCAATTATCGTACAGTCAAATGGTAACTGGCGGCGAATATCACGATTGGGAGGAAATGTTATCTTGGATGAGGAACAATTTAGATGGTACAGATGTAGTAGTAAGTTGGTGGGATTACGGTTATTGGTTAACCCCAATTGGAAATGTGACAACAGTTAACGATAACGCTACAGTTGATGATAAGCGGATAGGATTAGTCGGTATGGCCTTAATGCAAACTAACGAGATTTATAGTGCAAAAATATTCAAAGAGTTAGAAGCTAATTATGTATTGGTGTATTTCGGGTTCTTAATTCCGGGACTAGGAGGAGATGAGGGTAAATGGCCTTGGATGTTGAGAATTTGTAACGATCACTACGAGCATTACAAAGATCAGGATTACGAAGAGGACAATTGGGAAAATAATATGGTTTTTGATGAAAGTGAATATGTAAATGAAACAAGTGGATTGTACAGAGAAAATTGGTTTCAATGTCAATTGGTCAGGTTAATGTTTGGGTATGAACCCACAGATCCGTACGGAGTTAGTTCAAGTACCGATTATCTAAGATGGTACTACGCTTCGCAAGTATCCGGTAATCCCTCTGCAGGTATTCGCGCTAGGAAAGATGACGAGGGCAATGAATGGAGCGAGAGTATACCTGATGATGGAGAGTACGATTTTAAAGTGTTTAAAGAAGAATATTTCACAAGGAACGGATTGGTCAAATTATATAAGCTAGATTATACGGCATTAGAATCTAGTTTTTTAATTCACGATGCTAAAGTGTTTGATAATGGATACGCTACATTCAATTTAGAAAACGATGGAGAAAGAGATTTAAGAATTAAAAATGTAAAAATCAATGATGAGGAATTCGATTTTACGATGGGAAGTGGAGGTTATGAATTGGAGGAAAATGATGAAGATACTGTGTGGGTAAAAGCTACTGAAAATTACGAAATAAATGATGTCATAAATTTGATAGTTACAGCTGAAGCGGACGCTTTAGACGACAAAACATACACATTTACTAGGAGTACATTAAATTTCTTTGTATCAGAAGCGGAAGAAGGAGCAATTCAAATAAATAGAGAAAACAGTAAGGTTGAGCATGTAGACGATTCAACTGTAGTTGTTCTTGAAGTAGAAAACACCGGAGATACTATTGAAAATTTAGAAAAATTCTACATAAATAATGAAGGAAATTCATTTAACGATACCGAATACTTTAGTGGCTCGTCTTCCGTAATTGCGCCTGGAGATAAAACCACCGTAAAACTGTTAAACGCAGATGAATTAGCAGACTTCTCCCCTACTGAAGGGATAAATGCTCACATGATTGGAGTAAAATCTTCGCTCGGTGTAAAAGACGAAACATTGTTTTCATTCAATTCTGAGGATATTAAGCTGTCGATCTTAAGTGAAGAGAGAAATGTCTCTCCAGAACTCCTAGCATCGACAAGCAACAGTACTTATCGGAACCACATTCCTATTGATTTTAGTACGACTGGTACCCATGTTTACGATAATGGAAATATAATAATAAAAATGAAGAACAATGGAGATATACCAGTGAGTTTGGATTCCGTTTATATCGCAGAATCAAGTTCTGTAAAGAATGGCAACAGTTTTGAGTTAAGAGAAGCCATCGATAGTGATTATTGGGCAACGGAGGATGCCGATCCAAACTTAATCCCTGGTCAAGTAAATACAATAATAGTGGATGGCAAGGGACTTGATTTTGATATGGATATCAATGACGAGTTAGTGATGTGTATAACGGCGAGTTTCGGTGGGTCAACCGTTGCCTCGGATGTTGGATTAATTCATGTAATTAATGATGACACTAATGTTCAAATAATTGAAAAAATAGATAGTTTAACGGCATCTTATATTCTGGCAAATGAAACTGGAGTAATTCTCGCAAAAAACACAGGTAATGAGGCATTCAATATACAAAACATACAAATTAACGGAACAGCGCCTCTTAATCTTAAGTATATTTATGGTGATGCTTCTCTAAATAGACAAGAATGCGCGCTTATGTCATTTGACATTCAAAGTTCGTTAAAAATTAATAAAACCGATGATGTGTCTATAAATGTAACAACAACTCCTTCAGCTGAAGATTTCGAAATTTTAAAAGCACTCGAAAATCCTCCAGGTGTAACAGATTATTACGATATTGAAATTGATACAGCTAATACTGAAGTCATCGGTAACGATTTACAAATAAGAGTAAATAATTATGGCAAAACAACTGTTACCGTTGATTCCGTGTACATTAATGATACCTATGTCGATATAAATGAATTCACTGGTGCGCCCTATGAAATTGCCTCAGATGGCTCGATAGATTTAATAATTGATAGAACAACGCTAGAAAATATGATACCCAGCATTTCATCCATCGACGCAGGTGATAAATTGAAAATATTAGTTCGAACGCGAGAAGGGGCTGAAGACGAAGAGGATAATCATATAGTTTAATAAAAAACTCTGATTTTTTTAATTTAAATTCTGTTTAAAATCTATAACTTAACTTTCTTTTATTTTAAATAAACTCTAACTATTTTACCTCAAATTACTCTTTTTTATCATCGGTATCAATTTACAAAATCAAAAGTTATTAAACATTAAAATATCTCGTAAAAATCAAAAGTTATTAAACATTAAAATATCTAACAATTTTTTTAAAAATAATTACTAATAATTTCATTTTTAAAAACTTATGAGTTCTAAATTTAAAATTGAGTCCGATTATGTACCACGTGGCGACCAACCCGAAGCAATTGACATTTTAGCAGAAAATATAATGAAAGGTATAAAGTTTCAGACGCTTCTAGGAGCCACTGGAACCGGTAAAACGTTCTCCGTTGCTCACATCATTCAAAAAGTCCAGAAACCAACACTCGTAATGGCTCCGAATAAGACATTAGCCGCTCAATTATATAACGAATTTAAAGAACTATTTCCTCAGAATGCGGTTCATTATTTTGTAAGTTATTACGATTACTACCAGCCAGAGGCATATATGCCTATTACAGGCCTTTATATTGAAAAAGATTTCTCAGTGAACGAAGAAATCGAGAAATTACGGCTTGCATCAACGCATGGAATAAAAACTAGAAAGGATGTAATCATCGTTGCGACAGTTTCGTGTATTTATGGGATTGGGAATCCTGATGAGTGGGTAAAAGTTTCTTTAGAATTAGAAGTTGGTCAAGTTATTAAAAGATCCGAGATAATTAAGGGTCTCGTAAAGATGAATTACGAGAGAAGTGCAGTTGAATTCAAATATGGTCAAGTGAGAGTTAAAGGCGATATCATAGATATTTTTCCCGCTTATTTAGATACGGCAATCCGCATTTCCCTTTTTGGAGATGAGATAGAGATGATTCAGGAGATACATCCTATTTCAAATCATGCTATTAAAAACATGCCTAACTGTAGAATCTTTCCTGCAACCCATTTTGTAATTCCTGAGGAAAATAAGATTAAAGCGCTTGAAACTATTGAGGAGGAATTGAAAGAACAAATTAAGAAATTTAAGAAAGAAAAAAAATACGCGGAAGCTCAAAGAATTGAAAGATGTGTAAAATTTGATTTAGAAATGATGAGAGAAATGGGTTATTGTAAAGGAATCGAAAATTATTCTAGACATTTGGATGGTCGACCCCCAGGAACTCCTCCAATGAATCTAATCGATTATTTTCCGGAAGATTTTTTAATTGTAGTTGATGAATCTCATGTTACTGTGCCACAAATTCACGGAATGATCGGTGGGGATAAATCTCGTAAAAAAAATCTAGTAGATTATGGCTGGAGATTACCAAGTGCATTCGATAATAGACCTCTAGCCTTTGAGGAATGGGAAAGCAAAATAAAATTTGTTGTTTTTATGAGTGCTACACCTGCAAACTACGAGATTGAGAAAAGTAGCGGCATTTCTGCAGAACAGATCATTAGGCCAACGGGGCTAATTGATCCTAAAGTTGAAGTGAGACCTGCTGAAAATCAAATTGATGACTTATTAGGAGAAATAAGGAAGGTTATTAACAACAAAGGACGAACTTTAGTTACAACTCTTACTAAACGAATGGCAGAAGATATCGCTGAATATTACTCTGAATTAGGATTAAAAATAACATATCTCCACTCGGAAATTAACACAATCGAGAGATTTGATATTCTAAGACAATTAAGAGATGGGACTTTTGATGTGCTCGTTGGAATTAATCTCCTTAGAGAAGGATTAGATTTACCAGAAGTCCAATTAGTAGCTATCTTGGACGCAGATAAACTCGGGTTTTTAAGGGATAAAAGGTCGTTAATTCAAACTATCGGTCGAGCCTCCAGAAATGTAAATGGGAGAGCGATACTATATGGCGATAGAACTTCTCCTGCAATGAGAGCGGCAATTAAAGAAACAAATCGAAGGAGAAAAAAACAAATAGATTTCAACAAAGTCCACAATATCACCCCTCAAACAATTAATAAAAATATATTGGATTCACTCTCAGAGGAAAAAGAATTTAAAGAGAGAGGATTTAAAAGATTGAAGAAAACTATTGAAGAAAAACTTGAAGAATTAGGAGATATTGACATTATCATACAATATCTTGAAAATAAAATGTTTTTGGCGGCTAAAGAGCTAAGATTTGAGGATGCTGCTTATCTGAGAGATAAAATAAAAGATATTAAAGAAAAAAGTTATAAAATAAAAGCGTAAAATTTTCTTTTTATAATAGTTGAATAGAAATATAATCATGACTGAAAATCTAATCATTAAGGGAGCGCGGCAAAATAATCTTAAAAATATTGATGTTGTGATCCCCAGAAATAAATTAATAGTCGTTACGGGTGTCAGTGGAAGCGTCTTTGTAACTTTAAACGAAAGTTGACGCAACCCCAGCCACAGGAACAGGTAAAAGCAATTTTATTCAAAATTTTTTAATAAATCTTTCTAAACAGTATAAAATTCCTTTTTTTCTGGTGGAATTTAAAGGTGAATACCATCTGAAAAGTTTCAATTTAGAATGTCTTATTTTTACAAAAAATGATATATGGATATTTGATCCCATTTTTTTAAGAGAAAAGGCTATTGACTTTATTAAATATACTAATAGTCTCAGAAAAAGAAATCTTAAGAGTTTACGTTTTGCGAAAAGTTTACCAAGAACCGATCTTTTAAGTGACTTAGAAGATGTTTTTTATTAATCTTTTATCTTTTATTTTACTTTAATGTTAGTAATTATTTATGAATGATTATATATCAATAAAAGGAGCTAGACAGAATAATTTAAAAAATATTGACATTAAAATTCCAAGAAATAAGCTCATAGTTGTTACTGGCGTTTCTGGGTGTGGTAAGAGTTCATTAGTTATTGACACCCTCTATGCGGAGGGACAGAGACGTTTTCTAGAGTCGTTATCTAGTTATGCTAGACAATTTTTAGGAGAAATGGATAAGCCTGATGTTGATTCTATAGAGGGGCTATCTCCAGCGATTGCAATAGAACAAAAACCCTTGTCAAAAAATCCAAGAAGTACTGTTGGTACTGTTACTGAAATATACGATTATTATCGGTTGTTATTTGCCAATGTGGGAGTGCCTCACTGTCCAAATTGTGCGAAAGAAATTAAACCTCAAACACCTCAACAGATTATTGAGCAAGTATTGAATTCCATTAAAGAAAATCAAAAATTCGTAATTAAAGCTCCTCTAATTCGAGATAGAAAAGGAGAATATAAGGATCTCCTGCAAGATCTAAAAAAGCAGGGTTATGTTAGAGTAGAAATTGATGGTATTCAATATACCCTAGATGAAGATATTTCAATGGATAAAAATGTAAAACATAACATCAGCGTTATAGTGGATCGGTTAATAATGAAGGGAAATATAAAAACTCGCTTTGCAGATTCTATAGAGACAGCCTTGGAATTAACAGATGGAATAGTGACGATTGAGGAAGTTGGGAAAGAAGAGCAAATATATTCAGAGCATTATGCGTGCTTAGATTGTCAGATTTCCTTACCCCCAATAGATCATAAAATGTTCTCATTTAACATACCACACGGTAGCTGTAAATACTGTAATGGATTAGGCACTGTTATGGAGTTTGACTATAGTTTGGTTTTAGGTAATGATGTCTCAATACCACTTCAAGAAAGTGGGATAAGGAATATCCCTGGATTCGGAAGTTCTACTGGCTATTCTTGGCAAATGCTAAAACAAGTAGCCAATCACTATGAGTTCGATCTTAATAAAACCCCCATTAAGGAGATCGAACCTCAAAAACTGCATAAATTATTATTCGGGTCTGGAGAAGAAAATATAAATTTTCACTTCAAAAGTGAAAGAAATGATTATAAAAATAATAGTAATGGGTCTTTTTCGTCTTGGAAAACGAATAGACCTTTCGAAGGAATTATTCCAATGCTCCATCGAAGATATATGGAAACATCTTCTTTAACAGCTCGGGATGTGTATGAGAGTTTTATGAATAGAATTCATTGCCCTCAATGTGATGGACAACGATTAAAACCTGAAAGCTTAGCGGTAACTGTTAATGGTCTAAATATCGCAGAGTTATCAAATCTGGCGGTGAAAGATTCTATTAAATTCTTTAAGGAATTACAACTTGATGATATCCAAAAAACCATAGTAAAAGAAGTTTTAAAAGAAATTAAAGAAAGATTATCTTTTTTGGCTAATGTAGGATTAGATTACATTCAGTTAAGCCGAAGATCAGCTACATTATCCGTGGGTGAAGCTGAAAGAATAAGACTTGCAACTCAGTTAGGATCAAGTTTAGTAGGAATTTTATATGTGCTCGATGAGCCTAGCGTTGGTCTTCACGCCCGAGATATTTTTCGTTTAATTAACATGTTAAAAAAATTAAGAGATTTAGGAAATACCGTTATAGTTGTTGAACACGACGAAGCCATTATAAGAAACGCAGATCACATAATTGATTTGGGCCCGTTGGCTGGAGAAAATGGAGGTGAAGTTGTTGCCCAAGGTTCTTTAGAAGTGATCCAAAATTCAAATACCATTACAGGAAAATATTTAACGGGGAAAGAAAAAATAGAAATTCCAAAAAAAAGACGCGAAATTTCAGATCAATTTATTGAAATTCAAGGTGCTAGAGAAAACAATTTAAAGAATATAAGTTTGAAAATCCCGTTAGGCGTATTTACGTGCATTACAGGAGTTTCAGGCGCAGGAAAAACGAGTTTAATTATTGACTGTCTTTATAAAGGCTTATATAATGTTGTAAATACTCGCAGTTCTAAAATAAAGACTGGTGATTACGATAAAATTATTGGATATGAACGTATTGATAAAATAATAAATATTGATCAATCGCCAATAGGAAGAACACCTAGATCCGTACCAGCAACCTATACTAAAGCGATGGATTATATAAGAGATACTTTTGCTCTATTACCAGAGTCAAGAGAAAGAGGGTATAATAAAGGAAGGTTTAGCTTCAATACTAAAGCTGGTCATTGTAAGAAATGTAGGGGCAAAGGTTTTATTCTTAAAGAAATGTATTTCCTCCCTGATGTTTACATTAAATGTGATTTGTGCAAAGGAAAGAGATATAACGCCGAAACTCTCGAAATTAAATATAAAAGCAAAACCATTTCGGATGTTTTAGAAATGACCTTTGATCGTGCGCTGGAATTTTTTGACAGTTTTCCAAATTTAAAACGAACTTTGAAGACTGTGGTTGATGTAGGTTTAGGTTATTTAGAGTTAGGTCAATCGTCAACTACATTAAGTGGGGGAGAATCTCAAAGATTAAAAATTGCAAGAGAGTTGAGAAAAGTAAGTATAGGAAATACCCTATACATATTAGACGAACCTACGACTGGTTTAAGCGCTTATGATATAAAAATTTTATTAAAAGTCCTTCATCGACTTGTTGATAAAGGTAATACTGTAATAATTATAGAACATAATATGGAAATTATTAAATCAGTTGATTACATTATTAATTTAGGGCCCGAAGGCGGTGAAAAGGGAGGAAGAATTGTTGTTATGGGAAGTCCCGAAGAAATCATTAAGGACGAGAATAGTTATACCGCAAATTATCTAAAAAAATATTTAAATCATAAATAAATAAAAATAAAAAAAAAGAAGAATGAAGTTCAAACTTCTTTTAAAAAAAGTTTTTTCATCCAATCAGGTAAAACAAATCCACCTTGAACTACCACTCACTAAAGTGTGTGGATTCCTAATTCATCGAAAACAGCTCAACAAGATTCGGGAATCGTGCCGAGTCTTACATTTTCTCCAAAGGCTTAACTTCCCGCTATTCCCTCGGTAGAATTCCGTTTCTTTTTGTATCGTTGGTTATCCGACCAAA
>JAUWBH010000157.1 GCA_030605085.1 Promethearchaeota archaeon
GATTTTCAATCAAGTCTTAACGATTTAAAAAATAAAATATTAGATTTTGATTCTCTCTTGGATGAAATTAATAATTCTTTAAAATAATCTATTTTTTCTTTTTTTATTTTCGACATTGAAGTAAAGATTTAAATTTTTAACGAGATCTATAATAAAATTTGAAGGTTATGCTTAATTGTTAAAGAAGGGGAAGTATAAATTTAATGCGAGTAAAAGTATGTTTTATGTGCCGTGAATATGTACCTCTTCTTGAGGATAATTATATCAATAAAGAAAAATTGGAAAAGTTTGATTCATTACATTCTGGTCATCCTGTTCAGATTGTAAATGAAGAAGAGTTAGAGAATAAAAGAGAATGGAAACCATTTTTATGAAAATAAGAAGAAAAAGGAGATGAGAATGAATAAAGAAATTGTTTTATCTCTAATCAATGCCTTGAAAACGCTAAAAGATATAATGATTTACCATAATAAAACATTTAGGAGTTACTTAGATGTTCGATCAATATTTATGATGAATAGAATTCTCTATCAAGGAGAGAGATTTAAAAAAATAACTGAAAATATAAATTTATTGATGGAAAAAGCTCTTATTCAAAAAGATTTCGAGTCATACTTAGAAAATTCAAGCAAAATCCTAAGAGATTTATTAAAAAGAGAAGAATCTTTAAATGTGCAAGTTGAAAAAGCTATAGGAGATTTTCAATCAAGTCTTAACGAGTTAAAAAATAAAATAGACTAAATGTTTAAATATGAAATTAAACTAATTTACATTGTTAGCAAGATTTTTCCACATAAATGTAAAAAAATCTTAAAAAAAAATAATTTAATTTATAATTACAAATTAATAGGTTATTAAATATGGGAGAAATGGAAATGGAAGTGGTGCCTTCAAAACCGATTAAGATAACTTGTATTCTTGGAGATATTCTAATGTTCATTGGCTGGTTTATGCCTTATTTCTATGGTTTGATTTCGGGAATTCCTACCTACCAATGGATGTGGGGGTTAAAATCAGTTAATGGTGTTACTGAGATGTTACCATTGGAAGGAGATATTTTAACGATGTTTATACTGGCTATAATCATTTTGATATTGGTCATTATAAACTTGATAATTTGTTTCCTTATGAGAAAACTAAAAGATGAAAGGCTAATGGGCATTCTAAAGATAATAATAGGGATTATTATAATTATTTTAGTAATATTACCTCTTATAATTACTCCTACGCTATTAACAAACTATACTCTTTTCGTTGGATTCTATCTAATGATAATTGGTGCTATTATCGTAATCATTGTTGGCATACGTGTTATTAGGTAATGATGAAGAATTTAATGTATTAAAACTTAAATCTAAATATATTTTTTTTTCAATTCTTTTTTTATTAATTTTTATCACTTTCAACAATAGGTCCATATTTTCCTAGTATTGGAAGATAATTCAATTTTTTTAATCTTTCATCATCATTTTCAATAAATCTCTGTAAATATTCATAGACTTTTTAAAGAAATTCGATCTCATCCTTAGTAAAATCCTGTCTATTTGAACTTTGCATATCGATTTCACTTTATATGAAGACGGAGTTGTACCACAAATTAATATGTTTATAATAATGTTAGTAATTCCCAATTAAATTATAACAATTGTTCATATAATGTCTTGGGGATATATTTATTTGAAAGTAATAACGACACCGTTTCGGGAAACACCGCAAACAATAATACCTTTACGACCAAAGATCGACTTTTTTTACTCTTTGTCGACAATTTGTGGCAAAAGTAGACGCCCCCTCTAAAGTAAGTAGTAATTACCTAATCTAACGCGTTCTTACTTTATTTATTATCTATTATATTACCATTTTCGGCTTTGACTAACGAAACTAATTTTTCTTTGTTTTTTAAGGCGTACTTACGCGGAGAACGAGGGTTATTTTCGACCGATTTTAAGACCCCGTTGTCTTTCAAGTAGATCAATGTTCGGGCGTAGAAGTTGATGGCGCTCCGATCTGACGGTTGTACCCCGTGCACCTGCCGAATTTTTTTTACTGTGATTTCGCCGCCGTTTTTGTTCGCAGTTATTTCTCCTATCGCGTATAGCGTCTGATCCAAATATTTTTTCCAGAAATCCGTACCCAATTTCGACAACTCCTCGCCTAGTAATTATTAAACTTCATTTTAATTAAATCAAACTAATTTTTTAATCTATTTTCTTTTTTCCGTTATTTTTTAATAGTTGTCACTTCTGCGCTCACCACTCGTACCGTATACAAGCGTCCCGATCTGACTTGGCCAAGTTAAATTTTTTTTCCAATACTCAATATATTACTTAATTTCCACAATTTTATTTTCTTTATCTAAGTTATATCTAAATAAAATTATATCATAACTAAACCCAATAATTTACTCTTCGTAATTTTTAAACTCCGCTCATGTCCAGGTGTATCACTCCTTGAGGATTTAATATCTGTGTGATATTCGAGAATATCCACCCCTTTACTAACCTCCTCTTGAATCATTAATCCTTTACTCCTACAATATTTTTTAAACTTACTTTCAATTAATTCTCCGATGTATTTATTACTCACACCTTCCTTAAGTTTAAGAGTTTTGTATTCTTCATTCTTTACAAAATTTAACGCACATTCAATTAATCTAGATATTGTGAACTTTTCATGAGTTTCATCATCCCATCCTTCAATTTTTAAATCGCTTTCTAATTCCTTTTTATTCTCTAGAGTTGTTGGATCCTCATCAGTCTGATCTGTAATCAAAGAATTATCCTCTAGGTCCTCTTTTTCCTTAATAGTCTTTTGTTCTTCACCAGTTTGGTTAATAATTTTAGTATCATCCTCTATATCACTAGGATTTGAGTTGTTATTCACATCTTTCAAATTTACTCTTGAAAATAGTATAAATAATTAAAGAAAAAAAAATTTGATTTATTATTGAAATACTTTCTATCTAATTATTCGGTCAATTCTTAACACCCAGCGGGTTTCCAATCAAAAGTGACAAAACCATCTATTGTATGACTATAGGTATTAAATTCATAACCTCTTATTCGACCTACGATAGACCTATCCCATATGACAAGTTCAACGCCATATGCACATTTGATTTTATTGGGACTTTGAGGAATAGTGCATAAATCCAGTGATGCAATTTCTTGACCTAATCCTCCATCCATAGCGCCTATGATACCTTCATCATCGATTCCTGGAGATCCCGAATCATATCTTACAGAACTTATTTTTACTCCAGACACATCAATATTTCCACCAAAAACTTTTAACCTAAAATTCTTGAAATAATCATCCCTAAAATTTCCGTATATTTTAATTTCTTCAGAGCCTTTGAATTTTTCGCATTTTTTATAAATCCCGCTGCTGTCTTTTACAGTGACTCCTTTAGCAGGTAATGGTGCAGGAGTTCCTCCAAATGTAAACAATTCTGGGTTAGTATTATCTAATTTAAGATGTATATCATATGATTGTCCAGTAATTATATTCTTATTCACATCCGCCAATTCCAGTCTTAATAAATGATTGCCAAGCTTTCCATAACTTTTCCAATGAACTAGAGCAGTAAGATCATAATTATCTTTATCATTATCAAAATCTTCTTTCCTAAACCAGCCTTCGCTATCTGGTATTCTTCCGATGGTAGAAGACCAAGGTAAAGGATTGTAAGCGATCCTACTGTCCCTTATATTATTCCAAGTTATACCCCCATCATCACTATATCTAAATCTATAATATCTTGTAGCTGGAACATTAATGTAACCCCAACACGCAATTATACCCCCAAAAGGTCTATCATATATCCATGGAACAGCATTACCTCCAGCGTCAATTTTAAGAGCTAGCCCTATATTAGCTCCAATCTGACTTATATTATCCATATGCACTTCATTTACAATGGATATATTACACTTTACACTCTCTCCATCTTTAGGTCTTATCTGTATATTTCGAATAATAACATTTCCCCAAGTTGGAGTGAAATTGTGCCCATAAGGGGTTGGATTCTGGTTCCAAGAAAGAATAGCTTTAACTTTAACAATATTTTCATCCGTACATGCCTTTAATTTTGATTCAACATCTTTTACTCTTGCTTTTACTGCATAAAACAGATGTTTATCATTTACAAAGTGTATGTCATGAACACTTACTATGGATGTGCCTACATGTTGATAGCCTGAGCCCCAATCAATATAAAAGGCAACATATTCTTTACTACCCATCGTGCATAGATCTCCTGAAAAACCGTAAGGTAATTTCACCTCTATTATCGCTTCTAAGAGATCGTCATTAGGATAAAGCCCTACACATTTAAGTTCTTCATATCTCGTTTTTGATAAAAAGATTTCTGCTGGTACAAGTAAATCTGTTATATCTATTAATTTTTTGATTATTTCTTTTGGAAGTTGATTTATAGCTTTCTTAATTTCTGCTTTATTCTCGGAATCTATGATTGAACCAAAATAATTCGGATTTTTACTAATCAATTCCTTAAATTCTAGCCGTTGTTTTTCAATTTTATCTTTTTCTTTTACATCATATTCCAGTTTAATGGATTTATCTACAAATTCCTTAATTTCCTTCAAATCCCCCATAATCAGATGCTTTTCAAATGGTATAGGAGGATAAATGATAATTGGTAGTTGTTTTGGTTGAATTTGGACCCACACATCAATCACATTACCCCAAACAGGATCATAGTTAAAGCTTGTTGGTATTGCCTCCCATGATAATATCGCTCTTACTTTAACTATTTGAGGTTTACCGCATTTCCAATACTCCTTTGGAATAAAAGCTTTACGTACCGCATAAAACACATGCCCCCCATTGACAAAAGAAAGATCATGAACATGTACCTCTGCCGGAGCCCCTGTACTAACAAAACCAGCACCATCATTATAATCAATATAAAATGCTACATATTCCTTGCTACCAATTGAACATAATGGTCCATGAAAACCATAAGGCAATTTCATTTTTATCACAGCCTCTAGTAAATTACCTTCCGGATAAAAACCAACGCATAATAATTCTTCATACGTGGTATTATTTTTCATTAATTTTACTGGAGGAAATTTGGCAACTGTGGCTTTATCTTTTATACTGCCGAAGTAATTAGGATTTGAAGCAATTAAATTTTTAAATTGAATTCGCTCATTTTCAATTTTTAGTTTCTCATCCATTTTCATTCACCTCTTAAATAATTCATTAAAGCTAAAATTTGGCAAATCTTATTTCAAGCATATCAAAAGATCATGCTAATTTACTCCTTTTTTAATATCGCCCATTTTTTGCTATTCTATATAGAGGGATGGTTTTTTATAATAACGTTGACATTCACAGTTAGTTATTCTCTAATGTTTTAAAATATCAAATATTGTCAATTTAAGCTCCACGTGATATCTATGATTCACTTGTTCATGAAAGTGATTAATCAAATTTTTGGCTTTAATACTTTTAATTTGTACATTTTTGTAAGATATCTTCCTTTATAAACATTTTGAATTTTTAATCTTATGCTTTAGAAAAATAAGTTATTAGTTTAAATTTATGTTAGATGGAAATAAAAAAAAAAAGAATTGAGTAAATTCTAGTTTTAAATCTTTTTATTTTTTTCTATTTGTTTATTAACTTATGCGAGTTAGGGCAATACTCCATGAAGATTTTTAATTCGTCGGCGTAATGCGTCTTCGGAATTAAAGTAAAGATATCCCGATTTCCGTGCTTTATAGGGAAGCATTTGTCTAAAATTGGAATGCCGAGAGGATTCAAAAGCAGAAGGTTTCATTATTAAATCAGAGCGTCCTATTTTATACGCAGTCAGTGCTTTCAATAGTTCTATTATATAAATGAGAGAGCGAAGTTTTATCGCCGCATCCATTCCTCGGGTATTCATCCGAAAGGCGTTGTAATACATATTATTATACGAATTTCCTTGCTCAATCATTGGTCGAAAGCTGTAGATCTTGAGAAAATAATCGTCTGACCATCCTTTTGGGATATAGTTAGTATTGAAAAAGAATCCTTTTTTTAACTCTCTTATAGGATGGGTTTTTAGATTTTTCCTTGCTCGAATAATAGGTATTAAGCCTTTAAACTGCATATTTTCCATGTTTTGCAGAGAGTATGGTCCTGAATCTGCTATGAGTACTTGCCATTTATATTTTGTAAGAGCAAAAAATCCTTCCATAGTTTCTCTAAACGCAAGAATATCGTTCCGATTTGCTGGAAACATCTTGAAATAAATGGGGAACCAGCGATTAAAGCAGTGAGCATACAATATTCCTGGGTCGTAGCCTACTCCTTTCTTTACGCCGTTATGCCGGCAATAACCTGCATCAAGATCATTATATTTTGTTTGTCCTTTCTTTTTATTATTGCTACAATTTGAGCGTATGAATTGACCGTCCCAAATTAGGATTCTTGGGATGATTATTCCACAATCAACGCACTCCTTCACCAATAGCTGAAAGAACTCAAACAGCGCTTCTGAAGGGATCCTCGTAAGCACATGACTGATATCTCGTGCGTCGGGAAAGAAGTTAGGATCGTGTGTGATGCTGAATAAAGGAGGATAATCAAGAAATCTGCCCATTTTTTCAATTCCAGTATAATTTTTAAAGCCCAAGTTAATCCGCAACATTTCATAGGCGAGCACATCTTCAATAAACATATCCTTAAATGACACGCCGCGATTCTCAAGGATTCCTTGTAAATCTTGAAAATAGCTAAAATTATTAAATTCAAATAAGTTTTCAAAGAGTCCGTTAAACCCCTTAAGATATCGATGTAAATCCCATTCCATTTTAGAGATCACTCCCAATCCAAACTCTTCAAAACGAGGGATCTTTACGCGTGGGAACCGGTATAAATATTTATCCTTTAGTTTAGGCTCCCAATCTATGAAATCTTGTATCTTTTTCTGGTTTTTGGTCAAAATATTCGTGGTAGATGACCTCCGCTTCCCCCAAGTGGGATGTATGGGCAGCCATCGAAACTTTTTTCGGGCTATTCTGTAATCTTTTGGAACATTCATGTCAAATTTTTCTATGAATTCTAATCCAATAAAGTCTGTCAACTGAGTTTGATAAATACTGGGCTTAATTTTATATAGAATTATTATCATGATGACTCATTTTTGCGATCAATAATTAACTATTATATTCTCGCCTATTTATTCTTTTTGGTTAATATTTGATTCATTGAATAAATTAATTATGCTTTTTCTCTTAGCTTTATTTCTTTAAATTAAAGAAATCGCAAAAAAGTGGCTTTCAATCGTAGTTTTTTCTATAATTTTTTCGCACAATAGATACCGCAGATCGCACGACATAAATCTATTAGGTATAGAAATATTATAAAGTAAGTAATTAATACAAGAATAAACAAAAAAAATAAAAAGATTTAAAACTAGAATTTACTCAATTGATATTTAAATTCTTGATTTAGCGTTGCCGATCCATTCTTTCAATTGTCTTTTTGTTGGCATTTTTTTAACAAGTTTTTGTAACTCCTTTTGTCCAGTCATCTTATTATATAATTTTTCTAATTCAGATTTAGCTAAACCATCTAAATCCTTAATTCCTAATTTCAATAATAATTCAGAATATTCCTCCCCAATACCTTTTAAACTCATTAATTCTGCCATATTTACCCATTTCTGTATCGATTTTCTACTTATCCCAATTTCTTTGGAAAATTCAGCTAACTTTAAATCTGAAGAACAACGATTTAAAAGGTCATTTGTGGTTAAAATCCCTGATTTAGAAAGATGCATTGTATAATAATTACCAATCCCTTCGATTTCGTTTATCATATAATTTGTAACTTCTTTACTTTTCTCAACTCTCTTATAATATTCTTTTGGACTAGTTAATCCTACTCTCATAAGTTCCAATTCCGCATCAAATGTAGAAAGCGACTTAATCTTATCCATCTTTTGTATCAAATTAAGGGGTTGTAAAGATTGATCTAATATGGAATAGTATAGCTTTTCGAAATCGTTTGATATACTTCTTTTCAAATCTTCAGGTTTTAACTTTTTTGCAATCTTTTCAATCTTCTTAACGGTAGTATTATTATACCCTCGATTTATTAATTCATCTTTGTATTGCTTTGGTAATCCCTTCTCGTTTAGTTCTTTAATAGCGCTATTGATAGCATCCTCTTTATATAAGATTTTTGATTTCTTTTCAGATTTTTTTATTTTATTTAGCGATTTATTCAACTCGATTAAATTTTCAACTAACTCGTTATTTAATTTATTCGCATGCTCTCTCTGCATATTAAGTGCTTTTTTATTATTCTTTTTTAACGAACTCATGAACCTATTGTAAGTTGTATTTAACGAAGTTTGGAGCGCATTAATTTTACCGTATGTTTCACCAAATTGTTTTACCTGTAAAGACATCATTCCTTTTACCTGATATTCTTCAACTATTGCCTTATAATCATAAACTTTATTAAAATCATTATCAAATTCAATTGGATCTTTTGCTTCTACTCCTTGCCAGATTGCGATTCCCATAGCAATTGCAGCACAGACTGTAAGTTCCACAGCGATGACTATACATGGAACGCAAGTAAAAGCACCTGCAATATAAAGCCCAGCAGCAATAGCTGTGTAGGTAATGAAGATCCCCCATTCATACGTAGCTATTCCAGCACAATCCTTTTTATATTCAGAGACTGATACGGTCTTAGTTAGAGTCAGAATAGGATATGTATAATTTACGGGTTCTACTTCACCATTCCTGATAATATTGATCAATTTAAATTCAACATGATATTTAAACTCCCGGCTATACGGACCTATTGAAGCAAACCACAATGGAGGTTCATCGTACCATTTCCAGATTTTGAGAATTTCATCCGATGTAAATTTATGGGTTCCTTGAGGTACCTGATCCGAGGGTTGAGGTCCCTCAACTGCTCTATTTAAGGCTTTGTTAGACTGAATTCCCTTATCATCTTCTTCAGTACATATAAGTTCATATTCTATGAACGCATCCATCTGATTATTTACCTGAGCTTTTATATGATAATATTCCATCCAACCACCTGATGTATAATTAGCATCGAAAGAAACTAATACAATATCATCCACAGTAAGTTTTACAATTATATCCTTTTGTTCAGATAATGTTTCTATATGATCCCCTAATCCATAGGTTACCCTACTTGCTTTTTTCCATTCATATTGTTCTAATTTGGTTTCAAAGTTAAATTTTAAAGTAATTTCTTCCCCGCTTTTTATGTTTTCTATTGGAATAACATAATCTAAGACATCGCTTGAATGATCATATTTATAGAAAGTATCTCTAATTTCCTCTGTATGATAATCTTCTTCAATAACACTAATTACATTGTCTTCACTATCCGAAACGGTAACCTTAAAAAAGGGATGATCTAAATCCATAGTAGCTTCTCTGTAATCAATGGGAACTCTGAATACCAAATCATCAAATAAATACTTAAAATGGTAGATCAAATTGTTATTTTTTACTTCATAAGCAGTATCATTTGGATCAATTTCAATCTTTACAAATGGGTTTTCAAGACGTCCTTCTACAGAGGGTTCACCACTACAAATCATTTTTGCAATTATTATTGGATTTTTCATAATTTCACCTCTTTGAATAATTTATAGTAACTAAATTTAAGATACGATCTTTTTTAACATTTTTGTATAATGGTATAAAGAGGAAAAGGACTTGAAAATAGGATCTTTAAGCTACAAGAGATTTTATTGATCCAGACTACATTCCTCAAATTACTTATTCTATAGTTCATGCTGTTGGCTTCGGTGGAAGCGAATTTAGCTAACCATATATTTTGGGTTACACCTTTCATAGGATATAAGAATGTGTATATTAATACTCATCAATTTGACTGGGAATGGTTAACAGATCATTTTGAATTATTTAAAGCAACAATTATTACTAGAAGGAGTACAAAACGCCTTATATCGAAGTTATTTATGGAATTACTTAAGGATGAAAATGATCAAATAAATTTGGAATATCTTTTTGATAAGTATGGATTTGAAGAAATTGCTAATCCATTTTTCACGGAACATAATATGCTTACATACCAACATTTCCACGCTAAGTTTTATGCTGCAATATTTCCTCAACTGAATAAAGCAGAAGTCGTTGAAACTTCATTTAATATTCTTAAAGCAAGAGAAGATTATTACGAAAATATTTCTATGAGGGATTATCCATTAGAATATTTTGAAAAAAATTTTATAGAGCCTTTAGGATTCAATTTATCTGAAATCAAAGTCCTTCCCGAATCAATTTTAAAATATCCAAAACAGAAAATAAAAAAAATAATTGACAGTAATGGAGATGAAGTATATGAGTTACATCCTATTCAAGCATTTGTTATAATAAAACAAGGTGGAAGTTTTAAAAGACACATAGATTATTGTTTCGTTTCAAAATGGGAATTTCTTCTTAATTATCTACCATCCGTTCCTTCAGTTAATACTTCTATATTCAGATGAAAAATATAGAATGATAAGATATAGATTACGGAGGGAATGATATCTTGTAAAATTAATTTTCAAGTAGCTCGTTTAATAAATCTTCTAAATAACCCTCACTAAACGATTCTTGTAAAGCTTCTATTTCTGAATCTGACAGCTTATCAAGAAAAAATTTAATTATTTCTAGACTTAATTGAACTTTCATTTCTAATTTTTCTAAGGTCATAAAGAATATATAAGCGACTCTGAAATAAATCCTTATCACGGATATAGTTTTCTAAACTCCAATTCACACAATTTTTCGGATTTTCCAATAATTATTTTACCTATAGAAAGAATATTTGATACAAAGAAATTTGAAAAAATGATATTCCAATGGAATTTTCAAGTATTTCAAAAAAATGGAAAATTCTTTTTATGGAGATTAGATAAAAAGATGTAAATAAGAAGAATTATTAAGAAAAAACAAGGGAAAATCTTGATGTAACTAGCAATAATAACTGAAGAAATTGAATATTTTATTTAAATTTGACTTGTAAATTTAATCTTACTGTGAGTTTGATGACTTTAATATCAAAAAAAATCATCTAAGGATCTTTGTTTAGGATGAAAATAATCAGAAATTATGTCAATTACATCATGAAACGATCGGTCGCAATCTTTAGGTTTGGGACGGCTGTCGAAGGCATCTATACTATAAAGATAGTAATCCATTGTGAAGTCGACCTAGTAAACATTGCTTACGCTATTGTGGAGGACCACAAGATAAGTACCGAAGACGAATGCAATTGTACACTTCCTGACCCTGTAGATCCAGACCCCGGAGATCCTGGACCTAAAAATGGTACTAATCCCCAAAACTACTATTATGTGCCAGTAGAATGGACTCTCGGGTTTGCCGCCACCGTGGGACTCGTAGTTGGAGCTTTAATCGTTATAGGAATCTCTCACAGGAAAAGAAAATCTTAATAAACAATTAGACCCATTTTGATCAGTAAATCTTTGTGAAATACTATATTGGGCTACATTATTTTGTTTAATCCTATTTTTAGCAGCTAAAACTTTCTCTCAGTTAAGCTCTTTTTTAAAAAAATCTGTAAAGAAGCGGCGATCTATTAGTTTTAAATTTGACTTAATAATTTTAAACCAAGTTCTTCATGAGATGAATCCAGATGAAAATTATAGAAATACCAACAGAATGCAAAGATGGTAAAAAAAGATATTATCCCAACCTTGTTGGAGAAATTAAAAATTTTTATTGACGGTTCGAATAAGTCTATGCAAAAAGGGTTTTTAAGATCAATTAGCAAAAATGTGGGAATTAATCAACATAAAGAATATGTAAACAGCTGTGCAAATAAAAAAGGGGATGAGGGTTGTAATAGCACAATACCAACTCCGATTCTTTAAATCGGACTTATTTTTTCAATTATTTTCTTAACAAATCTTTTCCCTATAGCTTTTACTCCTCTTCCAATAAGCTCTTTTTGGGTGATCGTACCTTCCTTGTAGGCGGCATAAGCGTCTTTTATCTTCTCCCAATCAGAAGCAAGGTGGTCCTTCAAATACGCTTCGAGGTCGTCCACGCTATCAAAAATAAGCTCGATCTGCGAGGTATATTCCTTGATTAACTCGATATCGCTCTTAATATCGTCCAATTTGACGCTAAAATCTCTTAACAGGTCTGTAACCTTCTCAGAGCGATCGCTCATTGCATTTATTACTAACTTCGAGCCTTCTCCTACTTTCTGTATGGCCACGGATAATGCAACGTCCTGCTTGTCGTATAATCCTTCAGCAAACGCCTCTATCTTCACGAAGCCTTCGTCTTGAGACTTTTTCACATCTTGTAGCAAAGCAAAATTGCAATTCTTAACAATTTGCTCTATTTTCGATTCTAAATCCGTTAAATCTAGAGAACTATCAATAACAAGTTTTTTCTCTTCCATAAAATCTACCTTGCGGTCGAATTCTCGCTTTGAGATCGATTTAGGCGCAAGTAAATTACACACATAGCAAATCTCAAATGGATTTATCTGGATAGTCTGTTGTTTTCCTATAGGATCCGTGTAAGTGATAATTCCCTCTACCGTATCGCCTACGCAGCTATCTTGAGCGTTCAACTTAAAGGTCGGGCTTTCGAACGAGCCGGGCTTCAAATTACTTATCGCGTATCTATCAGACTGGGCAATTAAACCCCGTGGAATCGAGGTTAGCATAATCTGGATGTTTGTTATTACGAACTGCGAATTATTCTTGACTTTTACCTTGTAATAAAAAACGCTTTGGCTCCCCTCAACCTTCCAATCGCCCCCTCTTAAGACTTCAACGTCTTTAGGAGAAAACTCCCCTGAAGCTCTGGATTCTTTAAAAGGCGTCGTTTTTACTTCGACCTTAACTTTAGGAAAGTTGGGAAATTCTTTAAAAAACCCCTCGTCTATTAAATATTTTCCGATCTTTCTTGCAGCGAAGAAATCGAGCTCTAGGTCGTTTAGCAAGTCGTATAGCGTTGGCTCCGCGAACTTCGAAACGATTTCCTCAACCTTAGGCATAAATCCCGGCACTTCGTTACTTTCGTATTCTATCGGAGAATTCAATAGTTCGAGGTATTTGTTCGCCTCCTGGATGCTAAAGTTTAAGCTCCTCACGATCTCTGCTTTACCAACCTCGGTTTGGCTACCAACCGACAATTGCAATATTTTAAGAATCATCGAAGTATCTTCTGCTACTTTTTTTTCCGTTTCCAACCTCTCAGCTTCTTTTCTCTCTGCTTTTTTTCGACAGTAATCGATGTATTCTTTGGGATCTTTGCCTAATTCATTAATCAAGTCTTCTGGAATCTGATTATCATCAAGATATAACGTTTGTAGATTAGCGAGGGATTCCAAGCCCTTAATATCGGTAATCTGATTACCACTAAGCCATAACGTTTGTAGATTAGCGAGGGATTCCAAGCCCTTGATCTCGGTAATCTGATTACCAATAAGACGTAACGTTTGTAGATTAGCGAGGGATTCCAAGCCCTTGATCTCGGTAATCTGATTATTATTAAGCCATAACGTTTGTAGATTAGCGAGGGATTCCAAGCCCTTGATCTCGGTAATCTGATTACCACTAAGAAGTAACGTTTGTAGATTAGCGAGGGATTCCAAGCCCTTGATCTCGGTAATCTGATTATAACTAAGACGTAACCCTTCCAGATTAGCGAGGGATTCCAAGCCCTTGATCTCGGTAATCTGATTACCAATAAGATGTAACGTTTGTAGATTTGCGAGGGATTCCAAGCCCTTGATCTCGGAAATCTGATTACCATTAAGACGTAACATTTGTAGATTTGCGAGGGATTCCAAGCCCTTGATCTCGGAAATGTCTTTAATATACATACTTGAAAGATGCAAATCTCCATTTGCCTCTACCTCAATCTTCTTTCCGTGTACCTTAACAAATTGCGAACCCATATTTTCTGTCTCTCCTCTTTTAATTCGCGTCAAAAGTTTAGTATTATTTGTTACGAATTTATAACTTGTTATTATTGTAATAGGAAGCGACGTAATAAAAAGTTAACAAAAAAAAAACGAATAAGCGATATTAAATTAATCGAAGACTTAGAAAGTAGTATTGAAGTTAGAGAATTAAAAATTGGAAGGACTATACATGGTTGCATAGGAGTTTTTGGTCACCTAACAACTTGTTATTAGTTTTTGGTCACCTAACTTCTCTTTTATCTCTCTTTCAGTTTCAACCAGTGTCTTATTTTGGCTTCTGTAAAATAATCTGTACAATCAAACGGATTCAAAACATCAGTAACAAGTAATTAAACTAAACACCCTTTGAGTAATAAGAGCCTTGATACATTTACTATTTTTTCCAAAAAAATGTAGGGGCAACAAAACTTTTTTGTGTAATCGATACCTCTCTTCGCAAACTTTAAAAAAACTTGCGATCAACAATTCTTAAAAGTAAGAATATCGCAAAACAAAATTAATTTGAAAGTAAAGTTACCAGCATAACCAATGAACAACAGAATTGAC
>JAUWBH010000162.1 GCA_030605085.1 Promethearchaeota archaeon
GTAAACGACAGTGCTTTTTAGTCCGGTGTATTTTCCATAAATGCTGAAACTGTCCCCAATCTGGATCGCCAGCTCCCTCGTGGGTGAAACTACTAAAACCCTTATTCGACGTTGTTTTTTGATGTTATTTACGACATTCGATCGGTTTTGATTGTCTGAGGGTTTACCCAATCGCTGCAGGATCGGAAGTGCATATGCTGCAGTTTTACCCGTTCCAGTCTGGGCACACCCTAGCAAATCCTTCCCCTTCAAAACGATAGGAATTGCCCGAGCTTGAATTGGTGTTGGGTCCACATAGCCAGCATCTCTTATTGCGCGTAAAATTTCTGGGTTTAGGTCGAGATCAGTAAAATTTATACCAATACCAACTTGATCGGACTGCAGTAACTCGTTTTCTTCTGCGAACCGTTTTACTTCAAGAGCAGCGAGTCCTTTTTCTTGTTTTTGGATTGTGAAAGTAATGCGATCGCCGGTGACGATATGTACATCCTCGTGCGGTTGCAGTGCAGTATGGTGTAAAAAAACATCTTCACCGTTCATATCGGATGTTATAAATCCAAATCCTTTCTTTTTATTATACCATTTGACCGTTCCGGTCATTCTATGTGTTTCTTTTAACATTTTTATTCACATTTTTCTTTCTGTTGTGGGTTTCTCCTTTACTTGCACTCACATAAATCATCCTGCTTTTATTTTGGAAAAATATATGGGCGAGTTTCATCATTAAAATAATTAAATACCCCATCTCAGAAGAAGAAATCATAGTTGATGCAATTATTTAAAAAGCATCTTATTATTCGACGAATAAATCTTCAATCTTGAATATTTAGAAGTATAATTACCTAAAAAATAACCCATAACTTAGTAGAAAAGAGTTACATTGCCTATATACTTTCGGTATTTAAAAAATCTTTTATAACATAACTTTATATTGGCAATGGTCGTATCAGATTAGGCAGAAGCTAGAATTATAAAAAAAATTTATAAGTTTTAAAAAAATAAGCGTATTTTACTAGCTTATTGTTTAGAGCTAATTATCTCTTTCACTCGTCCAATTTCACCGCTCCTCAACCGAACTTTAATCCCATAATGGTGATTAGGAGAGTTTGTAAGCACATCTTTGACTATGCCCTCGGTTAACTTACCAGATCGCTGGTCTTTCTTTAATACGATTAAAACTCGCATGCCTGATTTGATGTCTACTCGTTTTGTTCCTTTCAATTTAATTACTCAAGTCACTTGTGGGTCTTGTTTAATACGATAATAGATTCGGTGTTATTACGTCCGATAATTGGAGCCTAAAGAGATTCCATAATAGTCTATTTGACAATAAACTAACTTATGAATAGTTAGAATCTATGAATGTTAATCAATTGCATACATTAATATCTACTCTTAAAAAAAATAAAAGAATTTAAGAAACAACTTCAAAATTCTATTTCAGACAAACTCATATTTCTCTACCTCCTAGTGCAAAAATCTCTGAAAGGATTTGTTCATCTGTAAAATGCCTGATTACAATGGCTTGATTAGTACATGTTGCCCCACACACTCCACACCCTTTGCATAGAACTTCAATAATTTCTATTTCATCTGCCTCATTTTTCTTTATAGCATGATATGGGCAAACTTTAATACAAATTTCACAGCCATTGCATAATTTTTTATTATATTCAGGTAAACTTGAGGTAGAACCTTCTACTTCGATAGTTTCGTGAGATAATATCGTACTTGCCCTGGACGCTGCTGCATATCCTTGAGTTATTGCCTCTGTGATATCTACGGGCCATTTAGCAGTACCGCCTATAAACACTCCATCGGTCGCAAAATCAATGGGACGCAACTTAACATGGGCCTCTAAAAAGAATTTATTCACTTCTAGTGGAACCTTTAGCATTTGAGCAAGTTCTTTGTTATCGTCGTTCGCAATTAGGGGTGTTGATAACACAAGAAGATCGTAGGGTATTATCATATCTTCTCCAATGTACTCGTTAAATATTTTAACTTGATTTTCTTCTACTACAGGCATCTTTTCTATATCGTATTTAATAAATAGTACTCCTCTCTCCCTTGTCTTTCTATAATAATCTTCATAACTGGTTCCGGGCGTGTACAAGTCTCTAAAAATTATTGTAATATTTGCTTCCGGATTTTTCTCTTTAATAACTAACGCATTCTTTAAAGCAGTAATGCAACATACGCTCGAACAATATGGTCTTTCGTCGTTACGAGAGCCTACACATTGAATCATAGCGATATTTTTCGCATCTACTTCGTTATTTTTTAATCTAGATTCCAATTCGAGCTGAGTAATTGTTTTTTTTCCGTCATATCCAAATAAATTAACCGGCTTAAAATTTGAAGACCCTACAGCAACTATAATTGCTCCCACATCTAAATTTATAGTTGTACCGTTCTGATCAATTTCGATTTGGTAATTTCCAACAAATCCATCAATTTTTTTAACTTGAGAAGATGTATACACTTCCAGATTTTGAGCATTTTTAACATTATATTTAATTTTTTCTACAAATTCAGATGCTTCCATATCGAACGGAAATAATCTATAAAGAAAATTTAACCTTCCACCCAATTTATCCTCTTTTTCAACTAAATGAGTTTTAAATCCTTGTCTACTTAAACTAAGAGCTGCACTCATTCCCGCAACGCCTCCACCAATTACTAAAGCGGAAGGGTTTACGTGAATAATTATTTTGTCAAGAGGTTCGAGTTTTGAGGCTTTAGCAGCTCCCATTCGAATTAAATCTTTTGATTTTTCAAATGCTCCTTCTGGATCTTTCATGTGAACCCATGTACATTGATCTCTAATATTAACAAAGTTAAAAAGATATGGGTTTAACCCTGCTTCCGTTATACATTCACGGAATAACGGTTCGTGAGTTCTAGGCGTACAAGATGCCACAACGACCCTATTTAAATCGTGTTCCTCTACTGCTTTTTTAATACTGGCTAAACCATTTTCAGAACATGTATAAAGGTTATCTTCAGCATATACTACCTTAGGTAAGGTTTTGGCGTATTCAGCAAGCTCTTTACAGTCTATTACACCACCTATATTTGAACCGCAATGGCAAACAAATATACCTACTCTAGGTTTTTGTTTTTCTTCTTCTGACATTTTAATCTTAACCTCCTCTAATTACTTCTGACGCTCTTGCTGCAGCACCACTCGCTTCAGCTACAGAGCGAGGTATATCCATCGGCTCATGTACGCAACCACAAGTAAAAATACCTTCTCTGCTTGTTTCTATCGGGAAATAAGGTATTGTTTTAATGAAATTATGCTCATTTAATTCAATATCTAAAAGATTTGCTAGTTCTTCAAGACCTAGTGGTGGAATGATACAAGTAGCTAAAACGGCTAAATCTACTTTTAATTGCTTTATTTCTAATGTATCTAAATCTTCGTAAACAATGATTGGATTTTCTTTTTCGTCGATTGTAATTTGCGCAACTTTACTTTTCATATATTTTATATTATAATCTGCTGCGCCCCTTTTAAGAAACGATTGAAATCCTTTCCCACCAGCCCTCATATCTATGTAAAAGACATAAGATTCTAGCTTATTATTATGTTCGTACGCAATCATCGCTTCTTTTGTCGTGTACATGCAACAAATAGCAGAACAATACTTCCCTGCTCGATCCGTACGAGAACCAATGCATTGTAGATACGCAATTTTATGTGGATGTTCACCATCAGAGAGTCTACTCACATGTCCACCTTGAGGCCCTGATGCGCTTAACATCCTTTCAAATTCTAAGGCAGATACTACATTTCTATATTTTTGATAACCATAATTTCTTAAAACTTCATTGTCAACATCTTCAATCAAATTATATCCTGTTGCGACAATAATAGAACCGATATTATCTAACTTTATTACTTGATCTTCTTGTTCAAAATCAATCGCATCTCTTTCACAAGTCTTTTCACAAATTCTACAGGCATTTTTTGTGAACCACAAGCATTTTTCCTTATCGATTGTCATTATAGCAGGTACACCTTGGAGATAATACATGTAAATTGCCCTTCTTTTCCTTAGTTGGCGATCAAATTCGTCATCTACCCGCATTGGACATTTCTCAACACATAACCCGCAGTTTATACACTCGCTTTCTTTTACATATCGAGCGCGTTTTAATATTTCTACTGAAAAATTACCGGCAGTTCCTTCTACTTTTTGAACTTCTGAATAAGAGTAGAGGGTAATATTGGGATGTCTATAACATTCAAATAATTTTGGGGCAAGAATACAAATAGAACAATCGTTCGTGGGAAATGTTTTATCTAATTGAGCCATCCTGCCACCAATACATGGCTTTTTTTCAATCATATCTACATGAATGCCCATATCTGCTAAGTCTAAAGCTGACTGAATACCAGCTATACCCCCGCCAATTACAAGGGCGCTTTTGGAGATTTCTGTCAAATTTTTCACCATTTTTATTTTTAATTTGTAAATTTTTTTTAACTTGATTTAAATTAAATTTATACCTTAAATTGAATACTATCAAAAAGCACTTGAGGCTTAATCCTGTGAAAATTAAATCCTAATTCTTTCGGTTTATAGCCAAATGCTAACGCAACTAACTCTGAAAGATAGAATATAGGAATATTGTAATCGGTATTGTTCCTTTTATTGAGCTCTCTTTGATTAAATTCAAATTGTTGATAACATGCTGGGCAAACTAATCCAATGCAATTCGCCTCAGATTCTTGAATAGCTTTTAATTTGTTATCTATCAATATAAGCGACAAGTCTTTATCTGCTTTCTCAACAGGATTTCCACAGCACTCCATTTTCAACTCGTAGTCTACTGATTCTGCGCCAATCGCTTTAATTATTTCGTCTATAGTCTCAGGCTCAAAAGGATCGTCCCAATTAATTATTTCTGAAGGTCTTAAATAGTGACAACCATAATGCACGGCAACTTTAAAAGTTTCTAAGGGCTTTACGACTTTTTCCTTTATTTTGTCAAGATTTTCGTATAGAACTTGAGCAAAATGTTTAACTTCGGTAGTACCATCGTAACTTTTTCCAACTTTTTTTAAAATCTGGTTTACTTCGCTTTTAACTTCTGAGTCTTTCCTTATAATATAATTTACACCTTTTAGCGTTTCAACACATCCAGAGCAGAAAGAAATGATACCACCATTTTTATTGTTAGATAAACTTAAATTTCTCGCTCCTAATGCTAACCATGTTCTATGATCTATTAGCTCAATTCCTGTAGGATCCGGACAGCAACTAAATCCGTCTACATCGTTTAATTTAATACCCAATCTTTCGAAAACCTTTCTCGCAGAAGCTTCTAAAAAGGGCAACCTTGCTGGAATTACGCAGCCTAAAAATATGTCGTAACTCATTCTTTATCCCTCTTTGAAATATTTTCTTCAAATTTGGTTTCATTACAGATCAATTTGATTTCGTCAATTGGAGCAGTCTTCACTGTTGGAAGCCCTAACTTTTCGCGTCTCGAGAGTATTGCCTTAGAATAAGGAATCGCAACGCCGAGGTCCAAGACTGCCCGACCCTGCGCTATAAACGCTTCAGGAACTTCCGTTTCTTCAAAACACCTATTCTTAATAAGCGTAAATATTTCAGTTAATTCCACTTTTTGAGGGCATAATTCCACACATTTTTGGCACGTAGAGCATAACCAGGAATTTGGATCTTGCTGTTCGATTAATTTATTCTTGAGTCCTAAGATTGCTAGTTCAATAATCTTTCTTGGATTATATTTACCACCAGTTACTAGAGCAACAGGACAACCACCAGAACAAGTTGAGCATTGATAACAATAACTTAAAGAAGCATTATACTTAATAACTTCGTTCCTAAATTCAAAGTTTATGACACTCATGTTAATCGTTTTTATATCCTACTCTATTGTTTAGTTTAATTGTATAAGTTTTATAAATTTTTTATAATATTCTCAAAAATAAATAATAAAGATTTGTTATAATTTATCACCAACGTATTTAATATTTCGAATTTCGTACAAATTTTTTCCTAAATTTATAAAAATTCGATATCTGTTTGTTTTGATTAATTTCACCTTAAAATCACGAACAGTTGAGATAATATTATCTAAAGTCCTTTCTTTTAAAATCGTCCTTAATCTTTTTTAAATCAGCCTTCAGTTTTTCCAAAAGACTTTCTCGTATTTCAATATCTTCCTTTAATTTGTTTGCATCAATTTTTCTTAGATCTAACTCTTTTTCTTGCCCTTCTAAAGCTTCCTTAATTCTCTGCGATTCTCTGATTCTTATCTCCCTAAGATTTCTATAAACGGGCATAACCCAATTAGAAATATTTGTTAAATGTTTTTGAAAAATGACCGCTTCGTCAAATTTCATTCTTTCTGCTTTTTCATGTTCTCCCTTACTCTCGTATAGTTTTTTCGTCATTTTAAAATGCTCTTTTGCGTTTTCGAATGCCTGGGTAGCTTTTTCAATAGTATCGTAAAAAACTAAACCCGTGTGAAAATTATAATCGTAATTATACAAGTGCTCGATATTGTAGTTAAAATTGTGTTTAACAAAAAAATACACCAATTCTTCTAGAATATTTATGGTACTGTTTAATTTTCTTTCAAGCTGAAAAATTTTGGCCTCTAAATTTCGAACTTTTTCTTCCATTGACACAAGTACTCACCTCAATCAATTGGATAAGTTATCACTAATAATTTTAAAAAATTTTGCATTGGTTCATTTTATTGTAATCATTGAATCTTAAAAATTGTTTGCTCTTAATAAAAAATTACTATGAGTCTATATAGAAGTATTTATTAAATAATAAAAAAATGATTCAGAGAGCGAATGAGTGGAATAATCTTGGAATCGGCCCTAAAATAAATCTTTTTCTACGAAAGTATGTTAATAAAATTATGAATCAAAAACCTAACATCGCCTTTTTATTAAATGACCATCAGGCTTTTTACGGTCATGGAGAAATGGTTGGTGGTCCAAAAATTCATCTACCTAATTTTGAAAGACTTTCTAATGAAGGCATAGAATTTACTCGAGCATATACTTGTTGTCCTTTATGTGCTCCAGCAAGGCGTAGCATGCTCACTGGTTTGTATCCTCATACTCATGGGGAGCTTTCTAATATTTCTTTTAATCCCTTTGTGAACGAAACGTATTTAGATAAACTTGCCGAAGCAGGATATAAGAATTATTATTTTGGAAAATGGCATGCGGGTCCTGGAACGGCCTATGACCATCATTGTGAGGGATTTAGTTATCCCGATTACAATAATCCCTATACAAAACCAGAATATAAAGAATATCTACAAAAAAACAATTTACCTCATTTCCAAGTACGGATACATCGAAGTTTTCTTGATCCAAATACTAAACTCGGGAAAAAGCTTAAATTAAAAATAGATGGGGGAGAGCTTCATACCCTTGATAGGGCTGCATGTAATGAACATGTAGTTGGTATTATGACTACTCCAAAAGAAACGCACGAAGCTTTTTTCTTAGCGCACTTGGCTTGTGAAAAGTTAAGAAAAATTGCAAAATCAGGGAATGAGGAACCTTTTCATTTACGAGTAGATTTCTGGGGCCCTCATCAACCTTATTATGCCACTCAAGAATTTTTAGATATGTATCCAACAGAACGCATTTCTGAACTTCCAAGTTTTAAAGACGATTTAAAAAATAAGACTAGACTTTACAAATCTGAACATAGCTATCCTTTATATAAATATGGAAAAATTATTTATCCGAATCCATTACCTTGGTCTGAATGGCAAAAAATATTAGCCTTAAATTATGCTCAACAAACTTTAATCGATGAAGCTGCGGGACTTATTCTTGATACCCTTGATGAGCTTGGATTTTCTAAGAACACTTTAATTATTTGGGCAGCCGATCACGGAGACGCAGTTGGATGTCATGGAGGTCATTTTGATAAAGATGCTTACATGCCAGAAGAAATGATGAGAATTCCTATGGTGCTAAAATTCCCTGGTTTAGTTCCCGCAAGTCAAAAATCCGAAAAACTTGTTAGCAATATGGATTTACCTCCTACTTTTTTGGATGCAGCGGGTATTTCGTTTTCTAATGCCATTCATGGATAAAGTATTTTGCCTATATGTTCTAATAAAGACGCTGAATGGCGTGAAGATCTGATGTGTGAAACGAATGGTCATTTTAACATTCATATAGGAAGGATGGTCGTCACAGATCGGTATAAATACATTATTAACGACAGAGATATGGATGAACTTTACGATCTAAAAGAAGATCCTTATGAAATGAATAATCTTATTGATAATCAAAATTACGCTCAGGTCCTGACCGATATGAAAATTCGCTTAGAAAAATGGCGCCAAAAAACAAATGACACAATAACAAGAAGAACGATTAGAAAAGATAGAATGAATTTTGCCAAAACAAAAATGGATCAAGCGACTTTATTTGACATTTAATTATTTCTTTAAATCCTTAAATATATGTTTTAAATTCTTAAATTAAAAAAAATTAGAATGGAAATTTTTTAAACATTAATTTTCGACATTATAGCTGCTTGTAGATGTAGATTCGCAAAATTACGATAATCGGATCAAACAGTATACAAGTACATAGCAGGTAAAGGTTAAAACTAATTATCAGTAATATTGTACCTAAAGTGCCGCCTATGATCGGAAATATTATGCTTAAAAATCCAATCGTTTTACTCTCTTTTTTTAGCTGAACTAAAATCCCTAAGCTTGTATAAATAACGCCGAAAATAAACATCCCTATTCCGAAAGAAGTTAATCCATAGAATATAGGTGTAATTAAATGTAAGATTCCTGTTGCTAAAAACAGAATTACGCTTAACAAATTTACCTTTTCTGTAGTTTCCATTTTTAAATCGTTTCTCTTTTCCAGTTTTTACTTAATATTATAATAATTTGATATCTTAATATTTAATTATTTCTGATTTAATTATTCAAGAAACTAAATAATTTTCTTCTAATAGAGGTGATATCTGGATATTATGTGAACAAAACTTTATATATCAGTTATTTCAGATTAAATATAAAGAGTATCGTAAAGTGAAACACAGATTTTTAAAAAAATGACGCAAAAATGTTTGAGATCCTTCCGTCCAATTCCCAATTTTAACGATTTTGAAGCTAAAAAAATATGCGATAAATTGAATAAAATTACGGAAAAAAAGCACGCTTTTCCGTGTGAAGTCGTTATAAAAGTGAATAAATATCTGTCAAGAAGAAAGAATATGTTCGTAAAGCAATGGGAATGGGACCGCTCAAATCGACACTATCCTGGACTAATTTTGAAAGATATTGGAAAAAAAATTTTATTTGACCCTAAAACAAACTCATATAATGTGACTTATATCTCTGAATCTTAATTCTACTAAAATTTTAAATTTAGCCTAAGAGAGGCACCCAAAAATTCCACTGTGCCCCCATTTAAATTTATATACACACTATTCGAATTTTTCCTTTATATTTTTAATAATTAGTTAGCTTATTCTTTTTCTTTATCTTCGTCTGCTAATAATCAAGGATTTTAAATAATTAAAAACGAAAAAATAACGATGTGGGAAATGAATCTCCTTATTTTTCAAATCTTATTTATATTGAGCCTAAACATCTTTGTGTTCGCCTACGCCGTTATTTCGAGCGATGCAATGACTTCCTGCCTTTGTTTCGTGATCTTCCTGATGTTTCTGCTGCCTTTTTACATCCTCTTAGCGAAATTAAATATAATGGTGGAAGCCGGTAATCTCAACGAAGTGCTCTTCTTTAAACTTCTCTTCTTTTACTCGACTCTGATAAATGTCTTTATAGGATTTTTCCTCTTTGTACAGTTAATTTATCTGTTTTTAAGTTAAAATTAAAAAGAAATTTAAATTTAGAAAGAAGTTTTATAAGTTAAAACCAACTCAGTTCCATTAGAGTTAGATTTGTGTCTAAAATTTTAGATCTCATTTCTTAGCAAGCCTTTTTCTATAAATTTTGGCTTCAATTTGAGCGCAATGAAGTAAAACGCAATTGGCGCAGCTAACCATATCAATTGCGGTAATAAAGTAATATTATGCCCAAGGAATTTAAATAACAATGGATTCCAAGGGAAAACCTGGTATTCCCATCCGTTACTCGCAACGGCTACCATCTGTACTATAAATGAAGATGCTTGACCGTAGAAATTAGTTGAAAAAAAAAAAAAAAAAATTGGAAAATCTTGGACAATTTTCAGATCAAAGATCAAAAAAATCAAAAATTCACATTTACCAAATCTAAAATTTCGTTCTTTGTCTTATATTCCTATTTAAACGTTATTGATAGTTTTGTGATTAATATCATAAATATCAGAATTCCAAATTTATAATTTTGCATAAAATTCTAAAAATCCGCGACGAATATCGCCTAAAGATTTTAAACCGATCAAAAGATCACATGTAAATTTCGGGAAACGATCAAAACATTTAAATATGAAAAAGATAATTTAATAATTAGAATAAAACGCAAAAAATTAATTATAAAAAATAACAAAAACAAACAAAAAGTAAATAAAAAAAAGGTGTGATGATAAAAATGTGCAAAAATTGTAATTGCGAAAATTTTGATCAATGCTCCATTGTTGGTTTTTTGCCTGTTGGGTTTTGTTGTAGCATGTGCGTGTTATACGACACGATTCAAACATGCTTAAAGACCAAAACTAAATACGAAACTCCCGAGGGTGCTGAGAAGATAGAACCGATTAGTGCAACTATCGAAGGCGGACTATTAAAGGTCGAGATTAGAAAAAAAGGCAAAAAAATTCCAATTTACATCGACCTTCAAAAACAATTAGGTTCGGATTAAGAAAAAAAATTAAAAAGTTTTTTTAAAACTCTTTTTCTATTTATTTGTCATTGTATCATTTTGAACTACTACTGCCTAAAGTCAGTAGATTCCTAATTCACAGAAAACAGCTTGACAAGACTCCCGAAAAGTCTTACACTTTCTCCAAAGGCTTGACTTCCCATCGTTCCAACGGTAGAATCGCGTTTTTTTCCTGAGATCGTTGGTTATCCGACCAAAGAGATAGGCGATTACTCAAAATATGTTTTTAGAGAATTTAAAGGAAAGGAGTGCGATTGTTTAGTAATTTTTTTAAGCTCTATTCATCACCTCCCTAAAGATAGGTGTTTTATTGAGCAATCATTATAAAAAGATACCATTAAATTTAGAGAGATATATAAAAAAATAAAAAATTAAAGGTATGTATACTGGTACACGAATTCGTCTTTAAATTAGTAGATCAAAACCCAAATAATGAATACTCTTACTTTTGTGAAAAATCTCAAAGCCATATTCCTTAAAATAATCTAAAATTGGGTCACTTTTTTTAACTTCAACAATAAGTAATCTACATCCAATATGATTTTTTATATAATTACATTTTCCACGCACATATGCTAATAAATCCCTTCCTAAATTATAACCCCGATATTTATTATCAATTGCTATACGACCTAATAAAGCTGCTGGTATTTTTTGAATTCCAAATTCTTTGCTATTTGCTAATTTTAATAAGTTACAGGATAAAGAAGCAAAACCCACAATTTCTTTATTTTTTTCATTATAATAGATATATGTTTTTGAAAGGAGATTTTTTTCGTTAAATTTAGAATTATGATGGAAAAATTCGTTTAATTCATCACTTTCACATAAAAAAGAATTAGTATCTAAATCATCCTTTAATTCAATAAAAATTAAATCCTTTCTTATATCATCTGGCAATTTAAGTCAGTATTTTTCATTTATTATTAAAGGCTTTAGCTTTTTTTTCCATTTCTTCGTAAAATTCTAACGCTTCTTTTGTAAATTTCTTAGCTTTTTCGTTGGGACCTCTTTTCAATCTTTTAATTAGTTCTTTAGATTCTTTTTTAGTAAGTTTTATATCTAAATTTTTAGAGACTGAAATATTCAAATCTAACATCTTATGATCTTTTTTTTCTAGAGATTCGATTTTCATATATCATCGTTTTCTAATTTTATTTTTCCTTATAATATATATAATTTATATTAATTAATTTCTACGGGTTTTTTCTATTCCCGGTCTTTTTCTATTTCTTTTGTCTAATTCTTTTATCTGAATAAAAAAAGATTCATATTTTTAACTTGAATTTGTGTAATCTTTAATTAGCTACGCCAAAAAAGGCCGAAATGAAACAGAAAGAATATCTTGATAAAGGAATTGATTTAATGGAAAGAAGAGGTCTGGATTTTGGAGAAAAAACCATTAATAAATTTGGAATAATGAAGAAGCCATAAAGCAATATGAAGAGACTGAAATAGCCTTTAAAGGTGCCATTGAGACGCTGGAACAAGCCTTCAAGCAGTTGAGAGAATAAATTCAAAAAAAGATAATAAAACTTAAATAATAACTTAATATAATTAAAATTTAATATTTATTACTTTGACATTTTTTTAAAGAGCGATTATTATGTCAGAAGAATTCTGTCAGATACATTTGATTTTCAAAAAAATGTTCAAGAGATTCATGAATTAATTATAAAAAAAAATCAAAATAAATTATAAAAAGTGAGCATTCATGTTAGAAGAAAAAAAGCAAGAAAAATTGGATAAGAAAGATTGGTATGTATTTTTACATGGTATAAAATTTGGTGGTTTTACAAGAAAGGCATTAAGAAAAGATGCTTTAGCTTTTGGTGAATTTATTTTAGGTGATGATGAACTTTCAATCGGAGATTTTTCTTTAAAATTCACTGATATCATAAGATTTGAAATTGAAAAAAAATATGATATTATTATATATTGCACAAATGGGAGAAAATACAAGATTTTTAGATTACCCTATATTAAGATGATAGCAAATAATGTTTTAGCAATTCTTTCAGATAGGTTAATACAATATAAGAATGAGAAAGAGAAAGTGCCAAGATCTATTGTTTCACCTGTAGGATATGAAACCACAGGACCCCCAATTCAAGATACCAAAACGAGAGAAGGACTTCTAATTTTTGCGAGTTACGCCACTAAAGATGCTGACCTATATAAGATTCCTGAACTTGCCCATAAACTTGAATCACACAAAGAAATTGGCGAAGTTCTGTATTGGCAGGAAGACATGCACGATAGCATAATTGAATACATGAATGATAATCTAGGGAGATGTGATGTTGTGCTTTTATTTTGTTCTCCGAATGCTTTAGATTCTGTTCCTGTTAAGAAAGAATGGATGGCCGCGGAATCCCTAAATAAACCAATTATTCCTGTTTTTGTAAAACCAGAGCACATACCTCCCCTTTTAAATGATAGACTTGGTATTGAATTTGATTCTTTTGATTTTCAAAAGAACATTCAGGAAATTTATGAACTTATTCTGAAAAAAAAGGAAAATTAGCATTAAAGAGTGTTTAGTATCCCAGAAGAAAAAGAAAAAGGAACATAGGAAAGAAAAGAGTGGTTTGATTTTACCCAAAAACCGAAATATGAATATAAAAAATTATTTAGAAAAGGAGTAATTGCGAAAATTTTGATCAATGCTCCATTGTTGGTTTTTTGCCTGTTGGGTTTTGTTGTAGCATATGCGTGTTATACGACACGAATCAAACGTGCTTAAAAACCAAAACTAAATACGAATCTCCCGAGGGTGCTGAGAAGATAGAACCAATCAGCACGACTATCGAAGACGGGATTTTAAAGGTCGAGATTAAAAAAAAAGGCAAAAAAGTTCCAATCTACATCGACCTTCAGAAACAATTAGGATCCGATTGAAATAATAAAATCTTTAAAAGATTTTTTTATACTCTTTTTCTATTTCTTTTGTCTAATTCTTTTATCTGAATAAAAAAAGATTTACAATGATAAATTTGGAATAATGAAGAAGCCATAAAGCAATATGAAGAGACTGAATTAGCCTTTAAAGGTGCCTTTGAGACGCTGGAACAAGCCATCAAGCAGTTGAGAGAATAAATTCAAAAAAAGATAATAAAACTTAAATAATAACTTAATATAATTAAAATTTAATATTTATTACTTTGACATTTTTTTAAAGAGCGATTATTATGTCAGAAGAATTCTGTCAGATTTAAATATATAAAAAATTATTCAACATTAATAAAATAGAATTTAATGGAAATCCATGAATCGA
>JAUWBH010000131.1 GCA_030605085.1 Promethearchaeota archaeon
AATAATCCATTTGCGCATTTACAAATGCCCAATATTACTTTAGATTACGTAATGAGTTCTCAAATGATATCACATCCCTTAAGGTTACATGATTGTTGTCCTCAAAGTGAGGGTGCTTGTGCGATGATCTATGCTAACGAGGAAGAAGCTAAGAAAATAACAGATAATCCTGCGTGGTTTAAAGGGGTCTCAACGGCTCATTATTACACATTTGGTTGTGATGAATTAATGTATAATTTGCCCACAGCAACCATTGCCTCTAAGGAACTTTACAAGAAGGTAGGAATAAGAGACCCGGTCAAAGATCTTGATGTTGCAGAAATCTATGAGCCAACATCGTGGTCTGAGCTTGCATGGACTGAGGCATTAGGTTTCTGTGATTTCGGTCAAGGTGGAAAATTATTAGATGAGGGTATAACTCAAATGAGTGGAGAATTACCGGTAAATCCCTCAGGTGGCGTGTTAAGTACAAATCCAATTGGTGCTACTGCACTCGTACGGTTTGCCGAAGCGGCAATTCAGGTTATGGGCAGAGGTGGAAAGCGACAGATCCCAGATGCCGAAATATCTATGGGAATGGGATTTGGAGGCTCATTATGGACAGATTTATGTATATTGGGTAAAGATCCAAATCCATTAAGGTGATAAAAAAGATGGGAAAGAAGGAAAAAGAATTTCAGATTAAATGGAAGACCGATTTGCCATATCGCTATAGTATTGGTGAACTAGCTGTTAAATATTTTGAGGAACTTAAAAAAAGGAAGATCATGGGTTCAAAATGCCCTAAATATGGTAAGGTGCAAATGCCACCTCGAAGAGTGTGTGCAGATTGTTTTGTAAAAATGACTGTAGATGATATGGTGGAACTTTCTCGAAGAGGGACATTAGAAGGTTTTACAGTAGTCAATTATCCATTTGTAGACCCAAATACTGGAGGAATGCGCCCATTCCCTTATGGATATATCATTTGTAAGTTAGATGGAGCTGATACTTATCTCATGCATTTCTGTGAAGAGACTGATCATACAAAATTTAAAATAGGACAACGGGTTGAAGCTGTATTTTGCGACGAATTAGATAAGGGGCACGAAAGTTATCGGGAAGAATTAAAGGGAGATATCTATGATATTACATTCTTTAGAATTATTAGAGATGAGGAAAAATAATGGAGGGATAAAAATGAGTGAAGAATTGGAAAAGAAAGTATTTAGAGGAAGGATTAAAGTTCCTTATAAACATACCGCAGGAGCTTATGTTGAGAGATTTATAACAGAGATAGGTAAAAATCATAAAATAATGGGTGTGAAATGTCCAAAATGCCAGAAAGTATTTGTTCCACCTAAGATGATATGTTTTGAGTGCTTTGAAAAAATGGAAGAGTGGGTGGAAGTCGGAAACCAAGGAACAGTTAAGGGTTTCACAGTAGTCACATATAAGACACCCGTTATGCCTTTAGAACCACCTTTTGCTTACGCTATAATCAGACTCGATGGTGCTGATACCGATTTTGTACATTTAATAAACGAAGGAGATCCCCAAAAACTTAAAGTAGGTATGCGAGTGGAAGCCGTTTTTTACGAAAAACCGAGAAAAAGAATACTAGATATTGAATATTTCAAACCTATTTAAAAAATCATATTTTTTTTATTTAACTGGTTTTTCACATCAAAAGTGGTTAAAAATATATTCTTATTGAATCTTATATTATATGAAAAAACACTTAATTTAAATTGACATTATTAAAAAACTGGAGAAAATAATATTGAATAAGGAAATCGGCAAAAAGTGGATAAAACAAGCGCTTCATGATTTAGAGATGGCTGAAAAGAACATTGATATAGAAGGTTATGATGTTGCTGCGTTTCTTTCTCATCAATCCGTAGAGAAGTTGTTAAAATCAATTTTTGCATTTCAACTTAAAAAAATTCCAAGAATACATTATATAGACGAACTAGGTCAAAAATTAGGGATTTCAGAAGAAATTCTTGAAGAAATAATTGATTTAACCAGTGATTACATGTTTGCTATATATCCGGATATTGCTGATAATGTTCCATATGAGCAATATGATGAAAAAATTGCAAAAAATAAAGTTGAAAAAGCAAAGAAGATTTTTAAAGCTTTAGAAGATATGTATAGTGAAGAATTAAATGATGATTAAGGAGAAAAATACAATAAAGGGATAAAAAATGGTAAAAGATAAATGGATAGAAAAATTTAAGCAAGAATTATTACCCCAAATTATTAAAGAATATAATCCAAAAAAGGTTTTAATATTTGGTTCACGTGTTAAAGGAGAATCGGATGAAAATTCAGATTTAGATATAATAGTAATATCCGATTCATTTAATGAAATACCATTTGTTAATCGAATGAGTCTTTTATTAAAAAGATTTAAATTTCCGAAACATATTGATTATCTTTGTTATACACCTGAAGAATTTGAAAGAATAAAAGATAAGTCGTCTTTATTAATTGATGCATTAGAATATGCTGAAACCTTTATCTAATTATTTTTTCTGTGTCGATGTTTTTTCTGTCTTTGGCTTTTTCTGAGGCTTTTCCAAGACTGCGAATTCAATCTCTTCGTCTGCTTTCTTAAACGGTTTGGAGGGTTTTGACTCGTCAAGAGGATTATCGCAAGCCCAACAGGCGTTTTATAAGTTACTCAATGCTTCATAACATTTTAAGCATTAGAAAGTTTCACATTTAGTACAAACATAATTAATATTTAATAATTTGTGAACTTTTTTCTAATCTGTACAAAATCCATCAATCGGCTGTTAATTTTATGGGAGGAACAACGACATATCTAGTACCTGTTCTTTCTAAATGTATTGTTTCTTCCGGACAGTGATGAGCGCAGACGCCGCATCCTATACATTTTTCCTCGTTTATTACTGCAACCGTATCTTCTAAATCGATGGTTTCCATAGGACATTTTTCAACGCACGTTCCGCAGCCTATGCAACTCTCTTTATTTACTCTTGCTAAGTAGGATGTTGAAGTAAAGAACGGAGATGCACCGCGATAATATAGTTCAAAACCTCCGCAACAACATTTACAGCAGGCACAAATACCCTCAATTTCTTTTTTAGGATCTAAATGAACATGAAATACTCTATGAACAAGAGCTTCATCCTCTGCTTTTCGCAAGATCCTTATTGTCTCTTCTTTTGTGATTTGTTTAGCGAAATCTTGTTCTATTGCATGTTTAGCCCCTTTGCCTAAAAGAAAGCAATTAAGTTTTTCATCCGTTACCTTACAATGTTTATCTACAAGATCCTTTTCGTGACGACAATAACAATTGGTTAAAGCAATCACATCGTAATCGTCAAGAAGCTTTATAATATTCTCTGCAGGAATTACTTCTTCTTGCCCAACCTCAACTTCCTTCTCAACGGGAACAACGCGAGCAGTTGGTACATTTCTAATTTTGCTAAATTGAGAAGCAATATTATCGTAATTTTTCTGAGTTCTCTCAGTCATTTCATCAAATAATTTCTCAAATAAAACAGCTATTTTTTTTTGCTTTTCTCCGGTTTCACCTTTCATCATCGTATATTCAAACATTCCTGGAAATGGACCCATTAACCTATAAACATCTATTCCCGTAGTTCTACTTTGAGATTTTACAATTACTCCGTTGGCCATTAAATCTTTCAGCATTCTGTTAATATCATTTTCATCAAATTCGCCCTTTGTTTTTTGTTTGATTTGGTCCATGTTTAAGGATGGTTTTCTAAAATTTAATAAGAATCGGCCTTGTTCTTCGGTGATTAAATTTTGAAATATTTCGAGAAGTATATCGTCGAATTCCTTCGGAAATGGCATTACGCCCGCAGTAGCAATTACGCGGCAAACTTTTTGCCATAATTTTTCGGACATTTTACTTTTCAATTAGTTTTTTGATTATTTAAATTAATTAAAAATAAAATTGGATTGCTTTTTTATTTTATCCTAACCGCTCAAGAAAATACCCATTTATGGGGGTGATGAATTGAGCCTTATTTTTTCGGAGAAAAAATCAAAAAACCACCGCCCCGTAATCCATTTAAATCATAATTCCCTCTTTTTACAAGTAAATGATTCAAGCTGTGAACGTTCGGATATATCCGAATAAGACGCAACGGATTCAACTTCACAAGACAATTGGATGTAGTCGCTTCGTCTTTAACCAGATGTTAAACGAGAGGAAAGAAGTCTACGAACGGTTAAAGGACGATAAGGACGCTCTTAAGAAGTATAAATATAAAACCGAAAAGCAATACAAGGCAGAGTTTCCGTTTCTAAAAGAAGTTGACTCCATTGCGTTACAGTCCTCAAGAGAACACTTATTTGAGGCGTATCAAAACTTTTTTAACGGGTTGAAGAATGGTCGTAAGGTGGGCTTTCCGAGATTCAAGTCAAGGAAGGGAAAGGAAAGTTATACGACCAAACAAACGAACAAAAATATCAAGATCGATTTTGAACGAAAGAAAGTAAAGTTACCGAAATTAGGATGGATAAAATATAACGATAATAGGGTGTTTTCCGAAAGGATCAAACACGCTACCGTCAAAAAGACGAAATCAAACAAGTATTTCGTGTCTTTCACTTTAGAAGCTCGAGACGACGCGAACGAGAAAAAAATAATACGCGAACGAGATATAACCGCGTTCGATATGTCGGCAAACGAGTTCTTGGTGAATGATATTGTGAAAATGGAGAACCCGCGCTTCTACCGTTCCGAAGAGAAAAAGACCAAAAAACTCCACAAGGAACTTTCGCGAAAGAAGAAAGGTTCTAAAAACCAAGAAAAAGCACGATTGAAATTGGCACGGCACTACGAGAAGATATGCTATCGGAAAAAAGATTGGACGCACAAACTCACCAGAAAATTAGTCGATACCTTTGATGCCATCATTTTAGAGGATTTAAATGTTAAAGGGATGCAGAAGTTCAATTCGGGGCTTTCAAAATCGGTTTCGTTAGATTTTTCGTGGTATCAATTCACGACCTATTTAAAATACAAAATGGACTGGAAAGGAACGCATTTCGTTCTCGTTGATAGATTTTTTGCGTCCAGCAAGTTGTGTTCGCGCTGTGGTTGGAAAAACAACAACCTTACCTTACAAGAAAGAGCGTGGACTTGTTTAAATTGCGGGACTACGCACGATAGAGACGAAAATGCGTCTATTAATTTGAGAAAGGAAGGCACGAGAATCTTACGAGAAGAGAAACATATCACGATCATCCATGATGATTCACCTACCGTTGGAACGACGGGAAGTCACGCCTTTGGAGATGATGTAAGACCTAAAGAGATTCTTCGGAATCTTTTCGGGCAGTTTTCGAGGAAAAAGGAATCTCGCCCTTTTAAGGACGAGTAGTTCAAGTTGTGATTAAATTTGGAGAAATAATTACTTCGTCATTTAAATTCTGCTCCTGATGTTCGAGTATAACGAAGAACTATTCCATTTTTTTAATATCGGATTCATTTATATTTATTTTAATTTGTATTAGGAATAGCAAGCTAATTAAGTAAAATAATCCCATAGAAGCCATGCAAATTGTAATTATTATTGAATTTTCTGCGTTTGGACCCATAAGAATAATACCAACAAAAATAGAAGCTACTGCTGATCCAGATGATATTAAAAAAGATTGTAATCCGAAATATGCCCCTGAAATTTCAGAAACCTTTTTATCTACATCGTTTTCAGTTTTCGAAGCAGCCTCGTAAATTAAAGCACTAATTAAAGGTCCAGTAAACAAGCTAAATCCATAAAGGCATCCTAAAATAGTACCAATAGTAATGATAAAGAGTACGATTTTAAGCTCAAATGAAAGCATCCCAACCAAAAAAATTAGCTCTAAAAACGATGCAATAACAGAAAAAGCAATGCACATAGAATATGATTTGATAAGAGAGTGCTTTTTAAGAATCTTTTTCCAAACAAGAAACCATCCAAATTTAGATGAGAACGAAACAATAATGTAAAGAAAATATTCAGTACCCCTAAATTCAAGTACATAAGTTAAAAAAGGAAAAACTAAAATTCCTAAAATTTGCCCGGATATACTAGTAAAAAATGCTACTAGTAAAAACTTTCTATACTTTTTATCCTTAGCAGGCACTATCATTTGTTGAAAAGCAACCCGAATTGTAACTTTTTTCGTGCCAATATCCTGAGTGCTTTTATGAAAGCTTTCGTCCACCGAAAAAAATGTTAATATTATAGCTATTACCCCAGAAATAGCGAATGCGCCACCTATTATCGGAACATATAAAAGTACTACCTTTCCCGAAGGCTCCCACCATTTAACATTTTCTGGATCAGGTAGAATGCTCTGAATAATTAACGGCATCAAAAGAGCAAAAATTGAAGAAATGATCATTAAAATTGTACCTACTGATGCTACTTTTTCTCTATTTTTATGAGTTTGAGACTGTTCTGGAAGCATTGACGAAAGAGGGCTTAATATCATCATTCCTGATGTTGCGTTTATAATAATAATTACCCAAAAATAGATTGCTGTGGGCCAGTAGATAGAATTATTTTTTGGGCAATATGGTGGAAGCCATAGTAAAATGCTTGTTAAAAACCAAATAGGTAGTCCATAGAGTAAAAACGGTCGGCGTTTTCCGAGCTTCCCCGGTTTTTTATTATCAGCCATTATTCCAAAAACTACTGCTGATATAGCAAAAATGATTAATTGTAAAGCAATTCCGATGGAAACTATTATTGAATCTAAATTAATTGTATAAACATAAAATTGAAACACATACACACCCATAAAGATATTCGTTAAGGACATTCCAAAATATCCTAAGTTATAAAACCACAGTCGGACACCATGTAATTCACGTGGAATTAAAGTCTCACTCATTATTTCATCATTCCAAAAAAGTTTTCTCTTCAGTGTGAATTTTCTGAATGTCTAACACCCTTTGATCTAACTTAATTCTCATGAGGTACAACAAAGCAATTAAGTAAAATATACCTGTAGAAGCTAAACAAATTGTAATAATTATCGGATTCTCCTCGTTTTGTTCCATTAGAATAAGGCCTATTAAAATTGTAGCTATAGCTGGTCCAACTGAGCCCATAAATGTCATTAATCCGACATAAGCACCAGAAAGTTCAGAAACGGCTTCGTCCAAATTATCGTTTTCAGTTTTGTCAGCAGCTTCGTAAACTAACGCACTAAATAATGGCCCCCCAAATAAATTGAAAGCATACATAGAACCTAAAACAGTACCATAAGAAACTACGAAAAGTGCTATTTTAAACTCGAAAGTTAGTACTTCAATTAAGAAAATCAACTCTAAAAATGACGCAATGACTGAAATTGCAAGACACATGGAATACGTTCTAACAAGTGGTTGATTTTTAAGTATTCTTTTCCAAATAAAAAACCATAAAAACTTACAACTGAAGGAGACAATAACATAAATAAAAAAGTCAGTTCCCCTAAATTTAAGTACAAAAGTAAGGAAGGGTATTATGATGAGACCAATGATTCTACCAGATATCCCCATAAACAATCCTACCGCTAGAAATTTTCGATACTTTTTATCCTTAGCAGGCACAATCATTTGTTGCAACGCAGCTTTAAAAGTTACTTTTTCTGTTTCAGATTCTAATGGAACTTGATGAAAACTTTCGTCTACTGAGAAGAACGCTAGAATCATACCAATTAATCCAAATATCGCAAATACAACACCAATTAATGGCATATAAAAAATAACAAGTTGCCCATCAGATTGCCAGTGTTTCACATTTTCTGGATCTTGAAGTAAGCTCTGAACGGCTAATGGCAACAGTAGGGCGAAAATTGACGCAATAATCATTAAAACAGCGCCTAAAGCCGCCGCTTTTTCTCTATTTTTATGAGTTTGAGATTGTTCGGGAAATATGGACGCATGTGCTACTATTACAGATGTTCCTGAAATCGCTTTCACAATGCTAATTACCCAAAAATATATTGCTGTTGGCCAAAACATAGAATTATCTTGAGGACAATATGGTGGCAGCCATATTAAGATACTGGCTAAAACCCAAATAGGCAGTCCATATAATAAAAAAGGGCGTCGTTTTCCGTGTTTTCCGGGTTTTTTATTGTCGATCTTTACTCCAAAATAAATTGAACTTAAGGCGGCAATAACCAATGTCATTGATAATCCGATTGAAACTAGCAATGAATTCAAATTTATTGTATAGACGTAAAATTGGAACACGAATACGCCGCCAAGCATGTTCGTTAAAATAAATCCAAAACCCCCTAAGGAGTAACCTATGAGACGTTTTCCGTGTAATTCGCGGGGAATAAATGTCTCACTCATTTTTTCAAAAATGTAGAATATAAGATTAACTTTACGATACTTGATTACAAAAAGTAAATATACTCAAAAGGAAAGAACTTTTTACCCTCCTTCAATTGGAGTTCTTTCCTCCATTCTAGAGATCTCTTCACCATCAGTCTGAATAATAGTTAAGTCGGTTATATTTTTTTCTAATTTAATTCGTCCGAGGAATAACAAGCTAATTAAGAAAAATATACCCATAGAAGATAATGTGAGCGTGATTATTGTTGAATTTTCCGAATTTGGTCCCATGAGAACAAGCCCTACCAAAATAGAAGCTGAAGCTTGACCAATCGACATCGTAAAAGTTTGTAAACCGAAATAAGAACCCGAAAGTTTAGACACTGCTTTATCCATGTCATTATCCTCAGATCTAGCCGCAGCTTCGTAAACTAACGCATTTGCTAATGGGGTTGCAAACAATCGAAACGAATAAAGACATCCTAGTATTGTACCAAAAGTAATTACAAACAAAATGATCTTAAACTCAAAAGAAAGCATCTCAACCAAAAAGAATAGCTCTAAAGATGCAGCAATTATGCAACTAATAATACATAGAGAGTATGCCTTGATAATAGAATGATTTTTGAGAATTTTTTTCCAAATAAAAAACCATCCAAACTTACAAACGAATGAAACAACGATATAAATTAAAAACTCGGTTCCCCTAAATTTAAGCGTAAATGCAAGAAATGCAATAACCAGAATACCCAAAATTCTACTCCCCATACTACTAAAATATCTTACAGCTAAGTATGTTCTATACTTTTTATCTTTTGCAGGTACCATCATTTGTTTAAATGTATCTTTGAGCGACACCTTTTCTGTATCAGCTTTAGGAGAGTTTATGTGAAAACTTTCGTCAACCGAAAAGAAAGTTATAATTATGGATAATAAACCAAAAGCAGCAAAAGCAGTACCGATCAATGGCATGTAAAATAAAATCACCTTTCCTGAAGGTTCCCACCATTTAACAGCCTCAGGATCCTCTAGCATACTTTCAACAATTAAAGGCAACAATAAAGATAATACTGAGGCAATAATTGTAAAAAAGGTGTTCATAGCTGCCACGCTTTGTCGATTTTCATGCGTTTGAGATTGTTCTGGCAACATTGATATGTGTGTACTCGTAATTAATGTCCCTGATATCGAGTTTAAAATAATTATTATCCAAAAATAAATAGCAGTGGGCAAAAACATCGAATTATTTTGAGGACAATACATGGGAGGTAGCCATATTAAGATACCCGTTAACACCCAAATAGGTAGTCCATATAATAAAAAAGGACGCCGTTTTCCGAGCTTTCCTGGTTTTTTATTGTCCGCCATAACTCCAAAAATGATAGAAGAAAAAGCGGCAAGAATTAACCTTACAGCAACTCCGATTGAAACAATTAAAGAATTTAAATTAACTGTATAGACGTAAAACTGAAACGCAAATACGCCAATTAAGAGGTTAGATAAAAATAGTCCAAAAAAACCCAATGAGTAGCCTATCTTCCGTTTTCCCAGTAGTTCACGTGGAATAGAAGTATCACTCATGACAAGTAATATTTTGAATAAAAAATTAACTTTATGATTTTGAGCATTTGAAAACGAGGTAATAAAGAGGTGTTAAGAAAACTTAAAAATTCGTTCAAATTTAAACATTTAATATGAAAGCTTTTAGATTTATTGGAGGTTAGATATTTGTTATTTTATATATTTGTATATCTCTCGGGCATTACAATTTGTTTAACGGTATTCATATTGTATAAACTTGAATATATCGATAAGTTCGTATGGTATCTCTATTGGGTTGGATTTGCTATTGGATTATGTTGGGAGGTTCCATTGTCGATTACTGACGATTATAGTCCATATCCCCCCGTTATTTATTTGGCTCCTGCGCCACTCCCGTTACCTTGGTCAACTATCCTCATGATGATAACTACTAGTCTCTGGGATGGCGGACTTTTTCTACTTGGAATCTTATTTGTAAAAATTATATGTCCAGCGCCTCATTTTGACAGAATTAAGGGACGCGAGTTAGGAGTTTTAATAGTTTATGGTCAAGTATCAGAGTTAATAGTGGAGCTTGTAAGCACCTCGGGTAGCGGATGGGAGTATAATGTATATTGGTGGAATCCCTTATTGTTCGTTTTTAACGGGCATAATATTACCTTATTACCACAATTAATCTGGTTAGCTGCACCAATAGCGTATTATTTCATTATAACTAAACTGAAGCCAAAGTTTCCAGAATATAGCCAAATTGAAGCCAAAATTTTCAGATAGTTCAAGAAATTAAAAAAATTCCGTTTAATATAATACGTTATTGAATTTTAGTTTTTTATAAAAATGTCCAGATTTTTCTATATTTTTGGTTATTCTTAATCTCTTTTTCAAAAATTATGTTGATGTAACATTTAAAAATCCATTTAAGTAGAATATTTTCTTTTTCTCCTATAAAAATAAGTAGGAATACTCACTTAAAGAAAAAATTATAAATAATTGAAAAAATATTATAAAATATGGAAGAAAATAGCAAACAATTGTTAGCAAGTAAATCTTATGGAAAAATACTTTCAGATGGATTTAAATTATTTTCAAGAACTTATGTAAAAATTATTTTACCGATTATGTTATTGCAAATTATTTCAATTCTTGTACAAGTTTTTCTATTAACCGATCTAATTTGGATTGCGTTCACCACTGAAGATCTCCTAATTTTATTAGGAATATTGACGCTTCAAAGTATTATAACGATATTTTTTAACGTAATATGCTGGAGCTTAGTTAGTAGTTATGTTTATAAAACATATGTTTATGGGAAGGAAAGTGTTAATCTTGCAGAAGAAATTAAAAAGGCATTTAATCCAAAATTAATTTTAGTAATTTTGATTTTAGGCTTGTTTATGCCTATTGGACTTTCCATGTTCTTCTTATTTATTCCTGGAATCATCATCTTTGGATTTTATATATTTTTTATATTTACTTATAACTTAGATGATACAAAAGAAAATCCAATTAAGAAGGCTAAGTCAATTGCTAAGGGTTCATTTCGGAAAATTATATTCGTTTATCTTATATTTTGGATTATCAGACTTATATTTGATGGTATATATTCAATAATTTTATCTTTTATATGGGATCCCAGTGTTGCTACAATAGATTCATGGTATAATCCTGCGACTAGAAATTACGGAATGATATTTCTTTATGTATTAATATATAGCATAGTATCTTTATTATTTGCTCCCTTGTTCATCTGTTTATTAACACCATTATTTGCGTCACGTAAAGCGCGCCATGATTTAGGACCACAATATCAGCATAAAAAAAGATATCCAAAACAAGAACCTTATTATCAACCTGCACCAAGTCGAGAACCTTATCCTGCACAAACACCACAAGCTACTCCGTGGAAATCTAGGGTTCAACAAGCCCAACTAGATTCAGGCCTCTTCTGTCCATTTTGCGGAGAAAAAATTGATGTTCCTAAGAGATTTTGTCCTAGCTGCGGAGAATCGCTTGAGGAATTGAAATAGCTACTAAGCGTTGTCGCTCGAATTTAAATAAATCAAAAATTACAAGAAAAGGATTCACAATTTTATAGATATTAACCTATCTAAAGTTGATTAGAATTCAATTATCACTTTTATCAACTTGACAGAACGGATATCACATACCTTTTATTTATAATTGTTAAGTTAGTTTTACGACTTCTAAATAATTATCGAATGATTTGGTTTTTTCTAACAAACTTTTAATTAATTCCCTTTTTAATTTTAATCAAAAAGAATTATAAATTAAAGAGGATAAGATTTGAAATTCTTTAAATTGTTTAAGCCCTTTAAAATAAGGGATATAATTATGTCTAACAGGATAGTCATGCCCGCAATGCATCTAGGACTGGCGAATAATGGAGAAATCACAAAAAAATTAATTGATTTTTATGTAGAAAGAGCAAAGGGAGGAGCGGGTTTATTAATTATAGGTGGCTGTTATGTAGACATATATGCAAAGGGGTTACCAAGCATGATTGCTGTCGACGATGATAAATTTATTCCGAAATTAAAGGAATTAACAGACGCAGTACATAATGCTCGAGATGATGTAAAGATTTGTTGTCAATTATACCATGGTGGGGCTTGCTCGAAATGGACTTACCATTCAGGACCTAAACACCTACCCCCAAATAATTGGCAGAACGCCCATAGCTCCATCTGCGGTCTATAGCAAGTTTAGTAAAATTACTCCTAAAGAAATGACTTTTGAAGATATTAAACGGGAACAACAAGCTTTTGCTGATGCCTCTGTGCGTGCTAAAAAATCAGGTTTCGATGCAGTTGAAATTTGCGCCAATGCGGGTTATTTAATGACGCAATTTGCATCTCCAATAACTAACAAACGAACTGATAAATATGGAGGCGCCCTTGAAAATCGTTTAAGATTTCCTATTGAAACTCTTGAATTAATGAGGTCAAGCGTAGACGATTTTGCTATTGGCTATCGAATTTCGGGTGATGATTTTGTTCCGGGAAGTAATACTTACAAAGAAAAAGCGATCATCGCAGAAAGATTAGGTAAACATTTAGATTACATTAATGTTACGGGTGGTTGGCACGAAACAAAAACTCCACAAACAACTATGGATGTTCCAGAAGGATATTATACTTATTTAGCTGAAAATGTTAAAAATCAAGTATCTATTCCTGTATTCTCATCAAATCGTATTACAAATCCGGTTTTAGCTGAGCAAATTTTAATGGCGGGAAAAGCGGACGCCATATGTATGGGCAGAGCATTAGTAGCAGATCCTTATTTACCAGCAAAAGCAAAAAGAGGAGAACTTAGAGATATAATGAGCTGTATTAGTTGTAATCAAGGATGTTTTGATAATATTTTTAAAATGAAGGCAATTTCTTGTTTAAGAAATGCAAGAGCAGCAAATGAAGCTAGAACGGAATTAAAACCTCTTAAACAGAAAAAAAAAGTAATGGTGATTGGTTCTGGACCTGGAGGATTGGAAGTTGCGAGAGTTGCCGCAATGAGAGGGCACGAAGTGCATTTATTTGAAAAAGACGATAAGATTGGTGGTTTATTAAATATTATCTGGATCCCTCCCGGAAGAAATGAATTCAAAAATATAATTGACAACTATTCTTATTGGATTCAAAAATATAGAATCATTATGCATTTAGACACAGAAGTCACGCCTGAAATCGTAAAAGAGTTCAATCCGGACGTAATACTTCTTGCAACTGGTTCCATTCCAATAAAACCTCCTATACCCGGAATAGACAGAGAAATTGTTTATTTTACAAACGATGTTTTTACAGGAGACGCCCCCATTGGCAATAATAATGTTATTATTGGAGGCGGTGCCACTGGTATAGAATTAGCTATCTATTTGCAAAAGTATGGCTCGCTAAGTCTTGAAGCGTTTGATTTTCTTACCTTGTATAAAGCTTTAGAACCCGATGTTGCGTTAAAAATGTTACATGAAGGAAGAAGGAAAGTTACTATTTTAGAAAAATTACCAAAATTAGGTTCAATCCTCGGGAGAACTACAAAATGGGTATTACTCGACAAATGTGACATGCTAGGCGTAAAAATGATTACTGGTGCCAATGTTACCGAAATTGGAGAAAATTATGTTAATTATGTAGATGCTGTGGATAAAGATCAAGTTGTTAACGATGTGGATGCGGTTTACTACGCTACTGGTGTAGCTCCTAATGATAGTTTAGTAAAGGAAATCAAAGCACTAGGGTTTGAGATTCAAAAAATCGGAGATGTGAGGAAACCAACCACTGTCTTAGATGCTATTAGTAAAGGTTACAGTATTGGTAATAGCATTTAATTGTTTTTTAACAATATAATAAATAAAAAAAATCAAAACAAAATTTAAGAGTTGAGAAAAAATTAGCGAGAATGTTGTATTAATAGAAAAAAACGAAGATAAAACTATAACAACGATTAAAATGAACCGCTTAGACAAGAAAAATGCTATGAACTACGATATACTTAATGGACTTCTAAAAGCTATTGATAACGTTGAAAGATCGAAAGCAAGAGTCGTTATTATAACGGGAAATGATGAAATTTTCAGCTCAGGAATTGATTTAAATTTTTTGACAGGTCAAGGAAATGTTCCTGAGGGGATTTTACCAGATTTAAGAGTACCTCGTAATTTTAGATACTTTGCAAATACTTGGATACACCCAATATTTACCAAAATTGAAAAAATGGAAAAACCTGTTATTGCCAGAATTGGCGGTTACTGTTTTGGATTGGCTTTTGAATTGGCACTAGCATGCGATTTTAGATTTTGCTTAGATTCGACTGTTTTCAGTATGCTTGAAACCAAAATAGGCATGAATCCGGATGTAGGTGGGACAATAAGACTTGTTCGTCTTGTGGGTATTCCAAATACGAAAGATATCATATTAACGGGAAGAAGATTTGATGGAAATGAGGCTTACAGACTGAATGTCGTAAACGGAGTTGTTAAAAGTTCAGAAGAATTAGATTCCATAATAAAAAAGTATACTGACGAATTAATTGATAGTGCTCCATTAGCAGTTGGTTTGGCTAAAAAACTTATAGATGATTGTTATGGTAAAGACATTGGTCTTGGATTAGAGTTAGAAACGCTAGTAAGTTCCCAATTACTTCAAACTAAAGATGCTATGGCAGGAGCACTTGCCCGTTTGCAGAAAACTAAGGCTAAATGGAAATGGAAGTAAATAACTTTTCAATTTCTTTTTTTTTTATTAAATTTTAGGCTTTAGAATTATCATAATTAATTTTTAAATAAATTATTAATTTACTGAAATATCATATGTCTGAAAAATTTTGGTATAAGTTGGCAAGGAATATTTTAAGATCTGGAGGACCTCCCGTCCCGATTAATGATACTCTTATTGAATTATTAAAGACATTAATTCACGAAGAACAAATGAAATTCCTTTTAATTTTTAATAAGCCCCTTAGATTAGATCAAATAAAAGAAAAGGTTGACTTAGATGATAACGCATTAAATAAAATTCTAGATGACTTAATGCATGTTGGGATGGTTACTGGAATTCCTAGTAGAAGTACCGGTGTTATGGTATATCGCCTCGTCGCATTTTTGCCAGGTTTACTTGAATTCACTCTAATGAGGGGTGAAACTGGTGAAAAACAAAAAAGATTGGCAAAAATATGGGAACAATTATTTAAAGAGGGATCTGAAATGATGCAAAAAAACTTTGATATCACAATGCAAGCTTTTAAGAACGCTCCTGCTATTGATAGAGTTGTTCCAGTAGAGCAGCAAATTGAACCACAAGAAGAATCAATAATACTAGTGGAAGAAGTACATAAGATTGTAGATAAATATGATGATATTGGTGTATCTTATTGTTATTGTAGACATCGAAAGGATTTACTAGATGATCCGTGCGAAGTTGATGCTCCAAGACAAAATTGCTTAAGTTTCGGTAGGACAGCCAAGTTCGCGATAGACTATGATTTTGCCAAGCGAATATCTAAAGAAGAAGCAAAAAAAATATTGAGAGAGGCAGAAAACTTAGGACTAGTTCATAAAACATTCCACGTTCGAGGAAATCCAGAATTGGAGGAATTGGCAATATGCAATTGTTGTAAATGTTGTTGTGGAGGTTTTTTAGGATATCATAAAGGTTCAGCACCAGTACATACATTAAGTTCTTACATGGCAAAAATAAATAAGGATAAATGTGTTGGTTGCGGAACTTGCGTTGAAAAATGTCCAATGGAGGCGATTGAATTAAATAATGACTCAGCAAAACTCCAAGCCGCAAAATGTATAGGGTGTGGAGTATGTGCCCATCACTGTCCTGAACATGCGATAAAATTAAATAGAACGGGACTAAGAAATGTGTTTATCACTCCTCAAAGAATGACTGCTACTTAATCGATTTTTTAATTCTAATCAATTGAAAAAAGAAAAAAACTAAGAAAAAGGTTAAAAAATTGTCTAATAATTTATGGAATAAGGTTGCCCGAACAATCGTTAAAGCGGGTAGAATTCCAATACCTGTAACCGACAATTTAATTGAGTTACTACAAAATTTAATGACCGAAGAACAAGCAAAATTTATCTTAATATTTAGAAAACCATCGTTAAATATTAATCAGATAAAGGAAAAAACTGACTTAGATGACGAGTCGTTAAATAAAATGCTTAACGATTTAATGGACAACGGGATTGTCATAGGAACTAAAAGTAGGAGAACCGGAATAGATGTTTATAGATTAATGGGCCCCTTCCCAGGTATATTTGAATACACGAATTTAAGAGGCGAGACTGATGAGAAGCACAAAAAACTGGCGAGATTGTTTGAAAAAATGTTTTTTCAGATGAGAGAACAAACCCAGAAAAATCTTGATAACTTAATACCCCAATTCAAAAATCTTCCTCCAACAGATAGAATTATCCCTGTTGAAGATGAGATTGAGGGAATTCCTGTTGATAACATAATACCCTACGAAGAAGTTTCAAAAATCGTAGATAATTACGATCATATAGCCGTGGCTCATTGTTATTGCCGACATCAAAAAGATCTTTTAGATGATCCGTGTAAAATCACAAAAGAAAAGAAAAATTGCTTTTTATTGGGAAAAAGCGCTCAATTTGCTATAAAGCATAAGTTTGGAGAAGCAATTTCAAAAGAAGATGCTAAGAAGATCATTAGCAAATCCTCCGAAGAAGGATTGGTTCATAAAGCCTTTCACATCCATTTAGATCCAGAGCTAGAAGAAGAAGCAATTTGTAATTGCTGTAAATGTTGCTGTGGAATATTTCAAATGTATTACGAAGGAATGATGCCCTATCATTGTTATTCCAGTTATATAGCGAAAATAGATAAAGAAGTTTGTGTTGGTTGTGGAACTTGTGTTGAAATGTGCCCTATGGAAGCAATTGAGTTAGTGGATTCCATTGCCTCTATTAACGGAGAAAAATGTATTGGGTGCGGGGTATATGCTTACCACTGCCCCGAGAAAA
>JAUWBH010000154.1 GCA_030605085.1 Promethearchaeota archaeon
TGACGCATAATACCTTTTTTGGCACTTTTAAGGAATTCCAGCGTGCTTTGATAAAATTTATAATGAAATATAAATTACCATCACAAGAGATTAAAACTCGATGCAGTTTTTCGAAAATATTTAGTTCGTCATAAATATATAAAAAATAAAATTATAAAATTTGAAATACTTTATTAAATTGATGGACATCGAATCAAAATTATCCGAGATAAAAACATTTTTATCTATTTCTGAAGAGAAATTTGACTTAGATAAGGTCATATACGATTTTCCCGATGAGATAAAACTCCAACTATTAGAAAAAGTCTCAAATTTTATTACAAATTTTAATATGTTTAAAAATATAAAGCCTTTCATGAATTCGGTGTACATCTGTGTCAAAAAGACTCTAGAAATTAAAGCTGATATAAATGATTATGAAGAGTTATTTATAAAAAACTCGCTTATGCGATTTATTCAAGAATACATAGCTTATTCTAATTTATCGCAAAAAGAAGAAGTTCTAAATTTTTTATCGCAATCTTTAGAAAAATTACAGCTACAACCTTTAATTATTAATCTCGGTTTACTTTTAAAACCAATGTATTCAGACCAAGACTATCTTGACAAAATTAAAGACTATGAGGAAATCGAAGTAACTTATATATTAAACGACGAAAATGAGTTAAAAATAAAGAAAGAAATTGATAGATGGCTTAAATCTCAGGAAATTATCTTAGATCGTCAAGATGATTTAAAAAGCAGATTGATAGCGGAATACGAAGAACTTGCTAGCAAATATAACCTTTCGAAGGGATCGAAGGCATTCAATAAATTATTAAAAGAAGTAAATGAAATGTTGGCAATGAAACTCACTGTTTTAAGTCTAATGGCCTCAATGGAAGGTTCTTTCGAACCCGTCCCTATAAATAAATGAAAAAATTTTTCTACTTATTATACTTAGCGTAATCCCCAATTCTAACTTTTATGAGTAAATTAATAAATACAAATTGTTATAATTATTTTTAGAACTAATTTTATTATTATTTGGAGAGTGAATTTTTTGGAAGAAAAAGAAAAGCCATCACCAGAAATAATCGAAAAAGATAAAAAAATTATTGAAGATCTTCAGAAGAAAAAAAAGGAAGAGAGAGAAGAATATTTAAAAACTACTGAAGTGGATAGAAAAAAGGCCTTTGAAGAAAGTAAATCACATATAGAATCTTCTATTGGTGAGAAAGCCTTTATGATCGAAAAAAAGAAGGAGAGTGACCAACAACTTAAGGAAATAAAACCAGACATCGAAAAATCGGCTGAAGCTATTAGTTCTCACGTTGGAGAGAAAGCGTACATGATCGAGAAAAAGAAAGAAAGCAACCAACAGCGCTTAGATCTAAAACCTAGAATTGGAAGTACGGCCGAAGCCATTAGCTCGCACATCGGAGAGAAAGCGTTCATGATCGAAAAAAAGAAGGAGAGCGACCAACAGCTCAAAGATTTGAAGCCAGACATCGAAAAATCAGCCGAAGCAATCAGCTCGCACATTGGAGAGAAAGCGTTTACAATCGAAAAAAGAAGAGAAAGCGACCAACAGCTCAAAGAATTGAAGCCAGACATCGAAAAAACTGCCGAAGCAATCAGTTCGCATGTTGGAGAGAAAGCGTATATGATCGAGAAAAAGAAAGAGAGCGACCGACAGCGCGTAGATCTAAAGCCTAAAATCGAAAGTACGGTCGAAGCCATTAGCTCGCACATTGGAGAGAAAGCGTTCATGATCGAAAAAAGGAGAGAAAGCGGCCAACAGCTCAAAGAATTGAAGCCAGACATCGAAAAAACTGCCGAAGCAATCAGCTCGCACATTGGAGAGAAAGCGTTCATGATCAAGAAAAAGAAAGAGAGCGACCAACAACTCAAAGAATTGAAGCCAGACATCGAAAAATCTGCGGAAGCAATTGAAGAGTCCCTGTTTGAGAAAGCTTTTAGAATAGCGAAAAAGAGAGAAGAAGCGGCTATGCGGCAATCAATAAAAACTAATGTAAAAGGAATAGGGGAAAAACTAGAATCTGAAATTGAGAAGATTGAACAGAAGAAAATTGACGAGAATAAGTAGGAAATTAATTTTAATTACAAATTATTACCAAATTTGATTAATGAGTCTAAATCTAAATTTTCTAATCTTTTTTTATATTGGATAATTGAAGGTTCAATAAATCCATTGAAATTATTAATCTCGTATTCAAATCGTCTGTAGAAATCTTTTAAAATTTCGTGCAAAATTTCTCTTTCTATTTGCAAATTCGTTTTTTTAGAAATACCAATTACTAAAAGTCGTCCTTTTCTTTCGTATAGGATTCTCGTATCTTTAAAATTAATCTCCTGAATTTCTTCGTCTTCATTGTCGTCCTTTAATTCTTTAATAAACATGTTTAGAGCCCCAAGTAAGCCACTAATCAAATCACCACTAGTAGTTAGTCGACTTGAATATTTTTTACTTATAAGAAGTGAATTAGTGAGACCATCGACAAAGTATATAGCGAGAAATCTGTTTTCTTCAATAGGTATGCGTTCAATATCAAATCCATAATTTTTTCTTATAGAATTGCTATTCCATTTTAAAGGCATTATATCATTCTTAATTTTTGAATAATTGACACAGTTGAATTTTATTTCATAATGTATCAATAATAAAAAAAAATCAATTCTCATAAAAATATGAACAATATCAACGTATTATAACAATAATATCGAAACATTTCTTAACTACAACAAAAAAAACAAATTTATATTAATAAAAATTCATATATTTTATTTGAATAGTATCTTAAAAACACTCTAAAAAGTTTTGATTATTATGGAAAATGAACGTGACAAAGAAGAACAAAAGAATAAAATTTCTATAGGGTTAATCTTGTCAAAAGATGATTTAAACAAATCGATTTTTCCATCCGAAATTACCCAAGAAATTTTAGACACACCTTATTATCTATTGATTTTCATTTCTCGTGAAGATGTCGTTAAAATCAGTTGCTTCCCCACTAAAACAAATAAAATCAAAAAAGTTCTAATAAAATTAACTGAATTTTCACCTGATTTAGTTAAAGGCATCTCTAAAGTTTTAAAAGAACTTAATTTAAGTAGAAATATTTTGCATACTACAGGTTTATGTTATGAAATGGAGCGGTGTTTTTACGAGACTTATTTATATAATGACTCTATTAGCGCAGATACCCTAAAGGAAAAATTTACAAGGATTCCGAAAGTAATCGATGTAATTGTCGAAGATATTCCGATTAAAAAGTAAATCTCTATTTCTATTAATTTTCATGTTTAATACTTAGTAGTTTGATTTAAATTAAAGCGCTTAAAAGTTTCTAATAATACTTAATATTGCTATACGTGCGATATTTTAGATAGAGATCTCCATATTTTCCAAAAAGCAAGCCACATGATTACGAATATAAATAGCGCAGTTGCAAAAACATACCCTCCTACAAATAAATCTACAAAAATCATAAATGGTAATCCCGCTAACGAAAATCCCAACATATATCCATAGCCCCAGTATCTGTTTTTATACGCAATAATTACCCCCGGAATTGATGTAGTAAATATTATTGATAAATACGCAATAATTTCCATAGAGGCGTAAATTACTAGCATATTTAACCAAGAAACAATTGAACCAATTATCATAAATACTACAGTCCCAACATCGAATTTAAATTCAGGTTCGACCTTTCCTAAAGGACTTACTGTCTTTTCTTTATCCTTGTTTTGCATCGATAATCTTTTTTAAATTATTCTTTTTTTAATGAAAACAATAATTTAACATCAAATTAATATTTTAAAAGAAATAGTTTTTTAAATTGAGTTATATACTACTAATTTATATAGGGAAAAATATATATTATCATAAGATAAAGAATATAAGGTCAGAAATAGACATAAATGCCACATATTTAATTCAAACTACTAATAAAAATGAAAAAAAATGACTCCTGCCGCACCCTGGATTTTTGTCTTTTGGTTAGTGTATTTCAATACACTCTAATTTTGCCCTCCTCCCCCTATTTAATTTTCGACCTTATCTTTAGGTCTCGCTGGCAGGAGTCTCCCTTTAAAAATTTCTCAAATTCAATTAAAAGATCTTTTTAATTCACTTAAAAGATTTCTCTGGATAAAATTGATAAGTACAAATCTTTTTTAATGCGAATTATCATTATTAAAAATAATAAAAAATTCATTACTATGAGGTTAAAATAGATGGATGTAAGCACTCTTAAAAAAAATGTTAGTAGTGCGAATAAAACAGCAAAAAATGCAATAAAATACCTAGTAGATTGCTTATATGTTTACCAACAAGGAGACGATTCCGCTCTAGGTTATATGGGTTACGTTCTCTCGAAGAGTTTTTGTACAAAAGATAATTCTTCCCCCAGTGGTTTTAAAACTAGTCGCAGATATGAAAGTCTCATTAAAGCTCTACACGATAAAAAAAATACAGTTTTATCTACAATGGGAGGAACATGGCAGAAAGATTACAAAGATGTCGACCCCGACAAATACAATATAAAATTCACTAAAGAACAGAAAAAAAGTGGCGGATTGAAAATATTTATTGATGCTGGTGGTCGAGATATTGATTTCCCTGTTACCGTTAAGAAAAACAATAAGGGTCAATGGAAAGTAACTGATGGATTTTCCTCCATGTTAATGGATGTCCGTAAACCTCAATCCGAAGTTGGCGACTTCTAATTTTTTTTTTTAATAAAACAATATTATTTCTTTTTTTTGTATTGTATGAATAATTTGATTTTATTTTAAGAACGACAAAAAAATAAACAAGCATAAATAAATATTCAAAAAATTCGTTTTTTTAATAACAAATCAACTGTTTTTTAATAATATTGATAATCTTATTGTTTATTTGAATTAATTTAAATTTGAACTCATTTTTTTATTCAAATAAATATTTAAATAAACTTTTACGAATTAAGGGATAATACATATGACGGAAGATATCATTAGAAAAACTACAAGCGTATGTCCAGAATGCTTACAAACGATACCCGCCGACATTTATGTCGATCCAGAGACTAACTGGGTTATGATCAGGAAAAATTGCGAAGACCATGGCGATTTTAGAGATAAGATTTCGATCGATCCGGAAGAATACAAGTGGTCGCAAGTGTTCACAGACGAGATCGGCTCTACTACTGGTCACTCCACTAAACCAGAATGCGTATCCTCTGGCATAAAGCAAACGATCAACGGATGTCCTTACGATTGCGGTCTATGCGAAAATCATAAGTCAGCTCCATGCATTTGTTTAATAGATATTACTAATAGGTGTAACCTCTCTTGCCCAATTTGCTTTGCGAATGCTAGCGCTAAAGGCTATGTTGTCAACCCTACTTTCGATGAAATTGTTCAGATTATGGAGCATTTCAGGTCAATGGAACCTATTCCCGCCGCTATGCTTCAATTAGCTGGTGGTGAACCTACCATTAGAAACGATCTCCCTGAAATCATCCGTAAAGGGAAGGAATTAGGGTTTATTGAAATTATGCTTTCAACAAACGGCGTCAGAATGGGTAAGTCAGTAGAGTATTGTAGAGAGTTAAAAGAAGCGGGAGTTGATGCGGTCTATTTGCAATTTGACGCAACCGACGAACCAGAGGTTTGGAAAAAAATAAGAGGCGTTAATTTGTGGCCTTTAAAGAAGAAAGTTATCGAAAACTGCCGTAAAGTAGGACAATATGGCATTATGTTAGTTCCAACGGTAGCTAAAGGCGTTAACGACCATTGCATTGGACCAATTATGGACTATGCTAAAGAAAACGCGGATGTAATTTCGGGCGTCGTATTTCAACCAGTATCGTTGACTGGTCGAATTAACTACGAAGAGTTAATGGATTTACGATATACAACCTCAGATCTAAAGGTTGCGATAAATAAACACACTAATAACGCAATTAAAAGATTCTATCCAATTGCCACAGCAGCAAAGTTCACGAGATTACTCGCTTGGTTTGACGATATCCCACAATGGTCTACAACTAGCCATAAAGATTGTGGTTTCGCTACAGTACTTATCGTGAACAAAAAGGACGAATGGGAGCCTATTGAGAATTACTTTGATGTCGAAGGATTAATGAGATGGGCAAATAAAGTCTACGATATGGTTTGCGAAAAGGAAGTACCAAAATTAACCGGCCTCTTAAAAGGGATCAACTTGTCCGATTACGGCGGTATAGCAAGCACGATTGGCAACTTTATTGACGATATGACCAGTCTAGGTTATAGGCAGATGATGAAAGCTTATTTCCTTGCTGGAGCAGTCAGATATGTGAGAAATCCTGCCAAAATATTTACAAGCAATCTCTTTCAATCCTTTCTGCGATTAATCATGACGCCAAATTTGGCTTCTGCGGGGAAATTCTTACATACCAAGAACCTGCTTGTTTCAGCGATGCATTTTCAAGACGCGTATAATTTTGACCTCGATAGAGTGCAGCAATGCCTCGTACATTACGGATTAATTGATCCAAACGATCCTAAAAAAGTGATAGAGGTTCCCTTTTGCGCTAAGGAGGCAAAGAATGAACTTTTGTCTTCGCGTAATGAATACGCTCCACCGCGAGCGTTTAGAAAGGGCATTAGCACTTCCTAACGAAAAAGCGAGGAAGAGAGAAGTGGTTCAGGCAGAAATTGAGACATACATAGATTCAATGGATAAATAAATCTTTTTTTTTAAATTAATTTTTTTATTTTTTTAAAGTAAACACATTTTAAATCATTTGTAAAGTTGATTTATAAGAAATAAATGCAATTTAAATATTATAAAATTGATTTATTAATTGTGAAAGATATTTCGAAATATTATGAAATGAAAGATTTAACTCAAGAAAAGTTGGATTCTGAAAAATGTCGCTTGTCGACACAGATTAAAGAATTAGAGACAAAGATTATTGAACTAGAAAGCTCTAAAGGTGAAGGTTTAGGTGCCCTTTATAGTAAAAGACGGGAAGTATTTTATCAGCTCGAAAGTATTTTAGAGTACGAAGATAAGTGCTTTTCATCGCTTATTCGTAAAATAATAGAAAGTAATAAACTTAAACGCATTACATTTAAAGGACCTACTGATTGGGAAATAAAAGAATTGTAGTTGCCTTTTTCGTATAAAAACTGTTCACCCATATTTTCAAGATAGTATCGTCTGTTTAGTATATGATTCTTTTTTATTGTGAATTAGATAAATTGTAAGAAAAATTGTGTAATTGACTTACTTTCGTATTTTTATTTAATCTCGCATGTAAACTTTTTTAATTTGGTCCAGTATATGAAGGAGAACGAATCCGTGGCAATTAAATGTATGTTAAGGCATATTTTAATTTTTTTTTTTAATAGATTTATAACATGTCCCAATGGACATAATAATCATACTCATGTCGACCGAGGTAATTCATTTTAAAGAAATCTTGAGCTTGTTGGACATCTTGAAACCTCCACTTTCTTTTAACATAACGAGAAATAAAGTTTTCTCTAACATGCGTAGAAATAAAGCTTATGAGCTCCCCAATTTTGTCTAAAGAAGGAACCTTTCTTAATACTTCTTCGATAAGAGGTTCAAGGAAGATGTCTCTCATCTCGCTCCATGTTTTGCCCCATAATCGGTCATTCAAAAGCTTGGTTAAAGAATCTGCATCGTAAAAACACCCTTTTTTATGTGGATTTTGAACTCCCATGGCTTTAAGTACTTCAATTGCTTTATATTTCTCTAATCCTATGTGTAGCAATGTAGTTAAGATTGGTTTAACATAATACTTCTCGTAGGCATGTCCGGGTGAGAGTTTAAGATGCTTTTTAGTCCATTCATAAATCACTCTAATCGAATAGTGTTTCTTTTCTATTCCTTTTAAATAAACCTCTCTAGCCTTCTCTATTGTACCTAACACTTTAAGCTTATTATCAATGTCGAATTTAATAAACTTTTTGGCAATTTCTTTTACTGTAAGTCCCTGAGAGTAATATTCTTTTAATTTTTCAATTCTGAGTATAGAAGCAACCTTATCAAAATTCATATCTGCCCCCCACCATAACTTGATACGCTTATTGATGATTTTTTGAGTCACACCATACATTGTAGCAATATCGATTTTATCGTATCCTTTTTCTATTAATTCTTTCAAACCTTTATAGAAAATATGTTTTTTAAACCCTGGATGCTCTACACCGTACTTCTTGGAGAGATCGCCCACAATTTGGTTATATTCTAGATTAACTTTTAGGTCATATCCAAAGTCAGTACCTAAACGCCTGTTAAAGTAAATTGTAAAAAGTTCTTCACTATTTAATGCAGCATCTTTACCAGTCTGGATATCTAAAATTATCATCTTAAAATTTTTATCACCTTGTAAACGAAGGTGATCGTATAAAGTACCGGTCGTACCAAGATGTGCGGACTTTTTATAGTTCACTATTCTATCTTCCGGAAGATTCCTTGTAATTCCTGTTCGAACTAGCAGATCTGTTGGATTATTTAGACCCCTAGCGCGAGGGTCTTTATTCACCAGTAGGTAAATTATAAATGGAATCTCTTCTTTTCTGGTTGCTTGCTTAGATAACTCTATAAATTTTAAAAGAGATTTTACTTGAGTGTTTGGGTATCGTTCAGAGGTCTTAGAGCTTGGAGTCGTCACACCTATGCTGTTGGATAAATCTAATGTCTCAAAATGCTCAGTATAGTCGTTAACAAAATTGTTTTTATAAAATTCTAGAAACTCGAAATAAGTCATTTCTCTTAAAGGTTTTAGAAAAGAGTTTTTGGCAAGTTCTTTATCCATCCAACCCTCAATATCTTTTTCATCATCTTCCCACCAATCTTCCTTTTCCCACCAATTATTAGGAAGATTGTCTTCACTTTTAGGTCTTTTTTGCGGTTTAACAAATTCGTCGAGATTATCAATAGGAGTCATGAAGCTTACTTTGGTCATGCCCCCATATGCGTGAAACACAAATTTAGGCGTGGCCCCAGATTTGTGCAATCTTGGGATAAATATATTACTAGGAATAATATCATCAGAAAAACTGATAGTAGGACGAGGAGTCCAATCTGCTAATTTGTTCGTGTCTTTAACAAGTTTGTTGGAGGGAGGGTTAGATTTCATCTGTTCTTCGGATATGGAATGCATGTAATTCGAAATCGGCTTCTATTATAGGATCGAGCAGTATTTCCTCTGCGACTTCTTTTGCTATAGATTTCGCAACCTCTTTAGCCACCTGCTTAGCCATCGTTTTAACTGTGATTTTTGTTCCCTCCTTTGCCAAACTTTTCCCTGCATTGCCGTACGCAGAAAACCCGCAGGTTATAAGGGTGCTGACGGCGGTGACGGCGATAGTGTACGCAATCTCGCACAATTGCTCCTCGACGTTTTGGGCTAAGTTGTATTGGTACGTGTACTCTAATATGGACGCTTCGATCGCTTGCATCGCCGCAATCCTTTCGACTTCTTCCGAAGATAAGTCGCCCTTGTCTTCTATGGACCTGTACTTCTTGAACCTAACCTCAAGGATGAGTCGAGGCAACTCACCCTCCTCGCTCGATCCATATTGATCTCTTGTCTTCTTAAGCTTCGATTCGAGCGTGTCGTATCCGTCGTCGGTCAAGATTAATTTTTCGTCTTCGAAAGTAAATTCGTCGTCATCTTCTTTTAGCGTGCATATAATACCAACACCATTTCCGCCAAATAATTCCTCCTTTTGAACGTGCACTTTAACGCAATCGATTTCAAAGTTAAAGTCGTATGGGTAACTTCTTGGGATCAAGCGATATTCGTCTTCTCCTTCCTCAAACACGACGAAAATGCTGGTGTATTGCCTTCTCAGACCGTCGTAGTAATCTTCTTCGGACACGAAAAGCGGGTATCCGCCGTAAAACTCGGGAATAGATATATCTTCCGAGCTAGAGAATTGTAAAATTGGAGCGCCACCGACCGTGTAAGGCATTATAACATCTAAACCTGTGTCGTGCTTCTCATCGGTAATCTCCGAAATCGCGGTTGCTAAATGCGAAAGGGAATTGTACGTATAATAATACTCGTCGCCGGCTTTGTCATATAACTCGTTATATATATACTCTCCTAAATCTTCGTCGTCGAAATCGGAGATCCACAATAAACTCCTGGTCGTTAAGAAGTGGTCGAAATGCTCAAAATTATACTCTTGGTTACCAAAATAATCAAGACTTACCATATCGCCCCAATTCCTAGGATCGTAGAATCCCATCATCATGTTCGAATTCTTATCTTCTCCACTAAAGTCACCCAAAAGAGCGTATCCGCACGAAGGCGCGAGAACGGCGTATCCCTCGTACTCGTATTTGTTGCCCATTGCTCTGACGGGAGCGTAAACCGCTGCGGGACCCCCCGAGATCGTGTTTAAATAGGTGCCACCAAAATATTTGTCCCCCCACTGCCTCTTTCCAAGAACCTTCTTGCCCTCAAACTCGTTGGAGATGTATTTGTTGGCTTTCATCCAAGCGGACGCTTTTCTATCGTCTTTTAATTGGCGATATATTTGTAACATAGCGTAAGTACCGGCACCCGCAGCGAATCCCGCGTAAGGACCCGCAAAGCATGTAACAACCGTTCCAACCGCAATAGACATCCCAATTGCGAAATTCATATTATTGTTGAGTTTGTACTATTAAACACTACATGATAGGATTCTACCTATATAAAGAAAAATAATAAAGTCGCATTTTTTTCCGAAAAACAAGAATTAAAAATGAGGAGCGCAACTAATGTATTTAAGAAGAGAAGCTAAAAAAGTGGGGTCTTCAAAAATTGGACTTTTTCTTAAAGCACTTAAAAAGTTAAAAGAACTGATTAATAGATTTATTTTACATAATTATTAAATTTATACTAATAAAAAATAAACATGTCTGATATCCATAAATGTAAAACTTTAGAAAAGAAATTATCAGAGTATAAATTGTGGGGAAATTTAGCCCCAGAAAAGACTATCAATATAAATTTGAGAAAAGTATTACCTAAGGAAGAATGGGCCATTCTAAGTAAAGCCGTATATAAAAAGGCCAATTATAAATGCTATATTTGTGGTGCATTAACTCCAAATTTAGAAGCATATGAACTATGGATTTTTGATTATAATACATCAAAGCAACAATTAAATGAAATTATTGCGCTTTGCGATTTATGTTATTCGAATAAACATCTTGGATACGCATCCATCCTGATGAATGAAAAAAAGTTTGATAAAAGGAAATTGATTTTACATTGGAGTCTAGTAAATGGTGAAGATTATAACGATTTTGAAAAGTATGAAAAATTAATAGGGGAACTTAGAGAGTTAAGGAATAATTTTGATTGGAAAGTTATAGTTCATCAGGGAAATGACATTACAAAGGGCGTTAAATTATATGACTTATTAAAATTAATCGCTAAGGATTATAAGAGTGAATATGTACCAAATTCGCAAAATAATGAAATATCTTTTATATCACTGGAAGATATATGTGATGAATTTGAAAAGAATATCTCAGAATTAAAGGAAATCAGAATTTATAAATGGAATAAAGATTGTTGGAAATGTTATAAAAAAACGCCTCATGTTTCCTATTGCCTTGTCTTTCAAGGATTTGTCCTTGGTTGTATAGGAGAAGTAGAAAAACTCGATGAAATTCTATTAAAAGAATATCCATTTGTTAAAAGAGTCTATAGCAAAACACAGGGAAGGAAAGTAATCGGAAATACTTGTGTTTATTGCGGCGCTTATCAAGGAAATTTTTTTATTTTTGATGAGATTATACATTATGTTGATGAAGAAAATCTCGATAAAACAATTCCAAATATATTAAATGATGGTGATGTACCTCCTATTATCTCCATATTCGATGAATTTGAAGATAATATTGACATAGATAATATCAATTTGAATGATATTGATTTCTTATATGATTTAGGAATAGATTATATATATAGACGTAGTTATGAATATGCCGTTAAGATATTTGAGAAAATTTTAGAAATAGAGCCAAAAAATTCAGATGCTTTAGCTTATATCGGTAAGGTTTATGCTGAAAAATCAGAATATGATAAAGCAATAGAAATTTTTAGAGATTTAGTTGAAAAAAGTAATGATGATTCAATTTCTGATACAGATATATTACAATTATTAATAGCTCAAAAGCTAGTTTCTAGACACTATGTTGTTAGGGACCAAGGTTATCTTGAGGATTGGAACTACCTTAATGTTGAAGATACAACGGGTACTTACGAAATTAGAATTGCTGAAATGGATCATGAATTAGAAAAAGAAGTATTTGAGACCTTGGACTATATCTCTTCCTTAAAGAATCTGATTATAGAAGTTCTAAATAATGAAGATTTTACGGTTTATGCATATTATCATGTTTTATTAGATGTCTTTGAACTCATTCCCGAAGAATTTATTGCAGAGGGATCATATGTCCCTTTAGAAAAAGCAATTACTCAAGACGAAAATATCTGTCCATTAAGAATATTCTGCAGTAAGGACTCTTCATATTATATTATTGAGGTTAAAAAGTTTAGTGGAAATGAATATGATTTTACTTGGGGGTAATATTAGCCTTATCCAAATATTACTAAAATGACATAAATTTAATCAAGATACCTTTTGGATATATTATTTTGGCAATAATATTTTAAAAATCAATATTTTTTCGGATCCATATACGCAATGTATATTAATTAGACACGATCCTTCTAAATCCCGTAAAAGACATCCCGACGCTCTGATATTCGATTTCCTAGATTACGTCCCTATTAAAGAAAAACTGTTTCAGTTTAAATACAAATTGACAGAAAAAAGAATGAATTTAGATTAAGGTTTATGTTTATTGAAGAACTAATAAGTTAACTGAACAAATATTATATAAAATGATCGATTCAAGGATTTGAATGTAAGAATATTATAATATAATAAAAGTTTCAAGTGTAAATTATTTTTCAGAACTTGAAAGGAGAAAATTATTGCATTTAAATAGATGAAAATAGAGGGGTGACATAATATCGCTCATAACAATAACGAATGCTCGGAGCTATGGAATAAAGGGAATCCATTAAATATCAAGATTTTTTTTATTTACAGATGTCTTTTTACTTAGATTGGCACCAAGAGATCCTAATTTAAAACCACTAGATATTTCATTTGATTCCAAAGCTCTCAATCTTTCTGAAGCAAAATCTAAAATTGATTTTCTTTCTTCAAACGGCACACCATTTTTAGCTAACTTATTTATTAATTCCGTTACGCTTCTAACTGAATATGCGTTATCTTGTTTTTGCATATAAATAATATCTTTCTTCCCAAAATCCTTTCCTGTTGCTATGCATACTGCTCCAATTACTTCGCCTTCTTTATTTTTTACATCCATACAACTTTTATTTTTTTCATCTATACTACAACATTTAATTTCTTGATTTCCTTTTTTTTCCATCTTTTTTCAAATTAAAAAGCAACAAATCAATCCTAATAAGATTTCTTTCGGAAGAAATATGTTATAATAATACCTAAAGGAATAATAAAAATCATCATTAATAAGAATGTTATTAAAGGATTTATCAAAAATTCAAAATGACTTTCTAAATAGTAGAAAATAATATTTATTATTGTTCCAAAAAGTAAACCACTAAAAATAAAATTTCCAATTGGATTATGAAAAAGTTTTTCTTTCAAATAAGATCCTATGCTAGGATTTTTAAGTTTGAATAGTATTTCATTTAATAAATCAAATTCCTTCTTAATTTGAGATCTAATTGATTTATCGATTTCTTTATTATTAATAATGGTTTTAATCTTACTTTTACAGTGACTGCAAATCTTTGGATCGTTTATTTCAAATGCAGCGATATTTTTTTCCTCAGCAAAGTTATAGATGCATCTTCCACTATCTCTACGGTGGAAAAGGGTTAACTTCTCAAGACCATAATTCTGAAGAATAATATTGATATTGCGTTTAATAGTATTTTTGAAAATTTGCATTATTAAAAATCTTGAAATATATTCATTTAATAACCCCCAACTATCAATAGATTTATCTAATTGATAAAAACTTGTTACACTTCCATAAGATTGTTCCCAATTATCTTTAAAAATCTTTCTATAATAATTTTGTTCAATTTTACCATTAGTTATAAAAAAAGAATGTCCTATATAACTTTCTGTATCATATTTATCTTTAAATTCTTCAATAATATCACTGGGTTTTAATTCTTTATTCCGCTGTATACTTCTAAAAAGATCTTTAACAATGTTGATTTTATAAGTACCCTGAATATTTTTTATCCTTTTTATAAAATATTTTTCATTTAGACTATAAAAATCATCAAAAAGGAATAGATTAATTTGATGAATGATTTCTTCATAATCATCATTTATATTCAGTTTATTTTTCATGTATTATTCCCATTTAGATTTGGTTAGGCGGCCTTAATTTTAATTGATTAAAGGGAAATAAATAATTAAGTTCTCGATAAGATGAATGCCTTCCTCATAGGCTTCCTATATTCGACATTCATACTAGTAATGGCAAAAAATCCAACCTATTTTTCTTTTAATTCCTCATTAATCTCATCACCAATAAGAGATAGAGCAGATAAAAGGCATCCTTTTAGATGTCTACAATCATTACACTCTTCTTTTGGCAGAACTACTTTTTCTCCTCGATCAACTAATATATTATAAATATCTCTTGCACTAAATACTCCAGTAAGAAATCCTCCAAAAATCTTTAAGAAAGGATTATTATGAGCAATTCCATTAGCCAATATTTTTATACTATCTTTTTTCAGCTTCCAATATTCATATATACCTTTACCATAACATTCTGGAATATCCATAATGATTCTTACCCTAGATTATGATTCTTTTTCCTCATTATATTCTTACATTATTTTATTAATATTATTAAAGAGTTTGTTTTAAATATTGATTATATTTCTATAAAACCTCCTTGTTAAAATACTTTCTTTTTTCACGATTTCTTTTCATTCTCTTGCTTACTTCTTGAAGGTTAACGAATGAATTTTCTTTAACTCACTAATCCTCCAT
>JAUWBH010000051.1 GCA_030605085.1 Promethearchaeota archaeon
TGGTCCGAAAACCATAGAAACGGTCGAGCGGCGCATCCGTGCCTTTATAATAGTTCGAAATGATCCAGAAATACTAGATGATATCCGAATAGCTCGGAATGTACGAGGTAGCTTCTATATTAATAATCTAAAACTGATAGAACTACCAAACATGGAGAATTGGGTGATGTCAGAGTAGAAAACAAAAAAAACGGCTATTTTATAATTGATCCTTTCTTAATAAAATTAGCCAAAATTTGAAATAATTGATATATAACCATTAATAATTTGTTTTTTAATCAATTCCATTACTTGCTTCTTTTACAGCTTTCTCTCTTTCTTTTTTTTCTTTCGCTTCTTTTTCAGCTTTTTCAGCTATTTCCATTAATTCTGTTTCAGATCTTTTAGCTAATTCTATTGAATCTTCATCAGCCTTTTCTATTGCTTCAAACATTTGGATTTTTTTTATTTCTTCTTCAGCTTTTTCAGCTCTTTCTTTTTCTTCTTCTTCCTCTTGAACCTTTTCCTTCTCAGATTCCTCTTTTTCTTTTGCTTTTAATTCAGATTCCTCTTTTTCTTTTGCTTTTAGTTCAGCTCTCTCTTTTTCAGCTAACTCCTTTTCTTTTGCTTTTAATTCACCTTTCTCTTTTTTTATCTTTTCTTTTTCAGCTTTTTTTTCTGCTTTAAGTTCGTCTTTAGTTTTTTTTGCTTTCTCTTTTTTTTCTTTTTCTTTTTCAGCTTTAATTTTCGCTTTTATTTTAGCTTTCTCTTCTTTAGTTTCTTTTTTAAACTCCTTTCTTGCTTCTTTTCTAGCTTTTTCTTTTTCTTTTTGTTCAGCTCTTTCTATTTTATATTCTTCTTCTAATTTTTCGGCTTTTTCTATTGCTGATATTAAAGCGTCTTCTTTTGCTATTTTTTCAACTTTTTTTAATTCTTTGTCAGCTTTTTCAATAGCGTCTATTATCGACTTTTTTTTTGGTTTTTTTTTAGCTTCTTTTGGTTTTATTTCTTCTTCTGGTTTTTCAGCTTTTTCTTTTTTAGCTTTTATTTCAGCTTTTCTTCTTTCCTTTTTAATCTTTTTTACTTGTCTTTTACTTTCTCTAAGTCTTTTCTTGCTAATTTTTTCTCTCTTTCTTATTTGCTTTAGTTTCCCGTATTGAACTATTCCAATTATTCCCATAACAATCATTAACGGTATGAATAGAATAAACACCCCTATGATTTTTAGTGCACTTACTTCGGCACCTGGAAGTAATGCATCTGAGTATTCGTATGCTGCCTTGGAAAATATCAACCAGATCAAAATTGCGTCAGGTTTGAAGAATTTCAATTTTTTACTAAGTAATTCGGCTTTTTTTCCAATGAGACTACTCATAGAGATGAGTAAAACAAACAAATCGAAGATATAAAGACTTAATCTTGCAATCACCAACGGTAAAGAAGAACCACCTTTTTTTATAGTAAGTACGGCGCTAACCGCTAAAAATGAAATATATAGCGCAATAAAAATGAAAAAAATTGCCAACCATGCGTTCAGTCTCCCTTTTATTAATACGAAAAATAGCGCAATAAATGTCAAACCAAGAATTATGATTATTGCTAATATTGGAATGACAGAAACTAAAAATGAAATTTCTGGAGAAGATCCTTCCTTTGGAACTAGCATAGGTTGTTCTGCTGCGAAACTTGGAATTGTCAATATTATCAGAATAGATAAACCGACTCCTCCGAGGAATAATAACCATCTTAAAATAAAGCTAAAAGGTTCCCGCGCTTTATAGAAAATTTCGTCCAATTTGTTGCCGTATTCGTAGCATGAATACATAGCAAAAACAGCCGTAATGAATATAAGAGAAAATATCGAAATTACGAACATTAAAGATAAAAAACTCTGAATTAAAACTAAAAGAAGCAAACCTAAAAGATAATAAGCGATTAAAGCAGCAACAAATATCCCTACAGCTTTTAAGATGCTTTTCCAGGTTAATTTCGTCACATCTCCACGTAAGATAACAGTATATATAACTAAAACAACGCACACTACTAAAAGAGGGTAAAAAATGATCTGACCAGTTATACCAGTGAAAAATAGCGCTTCTTGAAAATGGATTGCGGTAAAGGCGACGAGCAACCAGATAATAAGGACCAAAAAGATTAAATTTCTTTTTTCTACTAGTTTTCCTAAATCCTTGAATCCCATAAGAGTACCTAATGTTGAATATATTAAAAATTTTCCATTAATATAGAAAATTTATTTTAATTTTTTTTATTATATTAATACCTTCCTTTAAGGTGGAGTTGTTCGGGTGGAGTTGTTAAGGGATTAAGATAATCCCTTAAAACATAATCTAAAAATAATTATAAAAAGATAATTATAAAATTAAAAAAATGTGTTAATTTTATTGGTTAGGTTTGTTTTTTTTCAGCTTTTTTATCGGTTTTTTCTCTTTCTTTTTTAACTTTTCTTACTTGTCTTTTACTTTTTCTGACTCTTTTCTTCCTAATTTTTTCTCTTTTTCTTATTTCCTTCAGCTTCCCGTATTGAATTATTCCAATTATTCCCATAATAACCATTAACGGTATGAATAATAGAAAAACTCCGAGGGTTTTCAGTGCACTTACTTCTGCGCTTGGAAGTAAAGCTTCCGAATATTCGTAAGCTGCTTTAGAAAATATCAGCCAAATCAAGATTGCGTCAGCTTTGATAAATTTCAATTTTTCACTTATTAATTCAGCTTTCTTTCCTACAAGCGTACTTATAGAAATTAGTAAAACAAGTAAATCGAAGACAAAAAGACTTATTTTCGCAATAACCAACGGTACAGAAGTAGTTCCACTTTTTAAACTTAGTACGGCATTAACAATCAAAAATGAAATGTATAACGAAGCAAATATGAAAAAAATTGCGAGCCATGCGTTTAGCCTTCCCTTTATTAAGACGAAGAATAGCGCAATTACTGTAAGACCGAGTATTATAAGGATAGTTAATGTTGGAATGACAGAAACCATAAAAGAAATCTCGGGTGAAGTTCCTTCTCTCGGTACAAGAATGGGCTGCTCTGCTGCGAAACTAGGAATTATTAATATTATTAGAATAGATAAGCCGACCCCTCCGAGGAATAATAACCATCTTAAAAGAAAACCAAACGGTTCACGCGCTTTATAGAAGGTTTCGTCCAATTTGACACCATTTTCGAAACAGAAATACATTGCAAATATAGCTGTGATGAATATGAGAGAAAAAATCGAGATTACAAACACTATAGATGCGAAATTCTGAATTAAAACAATAAGAAACGCTCCTAAAATAAAATAAGCAATTAAAGCAATAGCGAATATCCCAGCAGCTTTTAAGATATTTTTCCAAGTTAATTTAGTAATATCTCCGCGTAAAAATAGAGAATATATAACTAAAACCATGCAAATTATTAAAAGTGGGTAAAAGATAATTTGAGCAGTTATTCCACCAAAAAAAAACCGTAACTCCTCTTCCCAATAAATGGTTGTAACCGCAAAAAGGAGCCAAACTACAAGAATTAGGAAGATTAAATTCTTTTTTTCAAATAATTTTTTAAGGTCTTTAAATCCCATAATAACACTTATTTAGAGTAATTTGTGGTTAATTTATAATAACTATATATAATTTAAAAATTTTATAAAACAAGAAGAATTTAACCAATTTTTAGAGTTTAGGAATTATTTCTTTGAATTATCTTCAGATTTTGAAATTTCTTTATAAAAATAATGCTTGAACATTCAATGATTTGAAAACTTTTAATCTCATTTACAGTGTTCCCTTTGTGGAAGGTATTTCATCCGAAACGATTCTTTTTGCTTCTTTTATCGCTCTTGCAAGCGCTTTAAAAGCTGCTTCAACTTTATGGTGAAGGTCCTCCCCATAGAGGACAAGTAAATGCAGATTCACTTTTGCGTTTTCTGCGAAAGAATTAAAAAAGTGTCTAATATCTTCGACAGCAACATCTTCAATATTGCACTCGTTTAATTTTAAATCTAGAATTAATGCTTTCCGGCCACAAAAATCAATGGCACATCTCGCAAGCGATTCGTCCATAGGAATTAGTGCCGCGCCATATCTGTTTATCCCTTTTTTATCGCCTAACGCTTTATCAAAGCATTCTCCTAAAGTTATTCCGATATCTTCGATAATATGATGCGTCAAATCCCCTGTTGCTTTAATCTTAAGATCAATATTTGAATGTCTTGCCAATAAAATTAACATGTGATCCATAAATTTAAATCCAGTATCAATTTCATATATACCTGAACCGTCTAAATTTAATTCTGCTTTTATTTCCGTTTCACTGGTTTTTCTTGTAATTTTTGAAGTTCTTTCCATACTGTTTCCACCAATAAATATTATGAGTACAAAGATTATAATTGTTAGGATTTTAATGAGAATTGTATTTATTAGTAGGAGTTTCTAAATTTTTCATAAATCTTAAAATGTATTGAATATTTGAATTAGGAATTTTATATAGGTTGAAAACTAATCTATCTACTTCCTTTTGAATTTTATCGGTTTGATTGACGATATTTCCCGAGTTATTTAATAAGATTTCCACTTTTTCACTAATTTTAGAAGCTAAATCTTTTTCTTTTTCATTTTCAGGTAATTTGATGGGAAGATTCTTAATTTTTTCAATTAAGATTCTCGGGAATAATTTTTTGTATGAACCAAAAGACTTTATAAAATAATAAGATAAAAGCTTAGAATTAATAATTCCTAAAAGATATTTATGATTAAACTCTCTTATTGGAGATTTGGCGATTTTTAAATTATAGAAAGATTGAGACGTCAAGGATAACTTCTTATCATAGGTGGCGCAAATTAAATTATTTTGGCTTAATTGTCTTATTACAATTCGATCTTCATATATATCTAATTTTTTATAGTTAATTCCGTCCTTTATTATGTCGATATATTTATATTCTTTTACTTTATAACGATTAATGGAGTATAGAAATAATTTAAAATCGTATTTTCGATATTTAGGAATCGTTTCGTAAATTATTGTTTCTATATTTTCATCTTTTAATAGAGCATTACAATCGGGACAAATTAGCCTTTTTTTTGGAATAGGTAAAAATTTTTCACATTTTTTACAAAAAATAATCTCTCCTGTTTTCGTTAATTCGACTCCTCTGTTTATTTTTATTTTAAAACCTTTCTTTTCGTTTAAATCATAAATCTTTGGAAAATGATGGTTTAAATAGTCGATAATAAGAATATCTGTTTCATTTAAATGTATTAAAAACTTATGATCCCATTTTTTCAATGTAATTTGAGGAATCAAATTTTCTATTTGATGAGATACTTTAGTTCTAATATTATTTTGTTCTCTCTCTAATTTCTCATTTTCCTTTTGTAGAACCAAAATTATATTAGAAACAACAGGTTCGTCAAATTTTGGTCCTGTGTGAAAAATTTCTTTAATTTTAGTTGTATTATAAATATATTTTCTAATAATTGAACGATTAGACAACGCTAAGATTGAATCGGGAACAATATAACCTAGAAATCCATGGTTTTTTAGCAATTTTATGCCTAATTCAATAAAGATTTGGTAATAATCGTATTGTCCCTTACCAGTCTTAAAATTACTATTTTCTATTAAGTGTCTCTGATCGCTTGAAATGTCTCTAATGAATAGATATGGAGGATTTCCTACTACATAATCGTATTTTTCTGCGTCCTTTAACATAAAGGCGTTAGAATTCTTTATATTAAAGTGAGGTAAGCGAAAATCTTTTTCAGATTTTCTCAATACACTAAAAACTCCGAAAAGCTCGTGGTGCATATTTATTTGACACAGAATACAAGCAATAGGATTTATATCTATCCCGTATATATTCTCTTTAACTCCTAACACTATAGATTTAGCTTCTTCAAGAGTTAATTCGGATAGGTTTTTACATTTGAAAATCTTTTTATAACGCTCCACTAATTTTTTAACTGCTTGGACTATAAAACTCCCCGCACCGCAGCTAATATCTATTAATTTCTTATTTTCAATATCATTTTTGGCGCTATATTCGACTGCCTTCAAAATATAGTTCACCACAGAAATAGGGGTGTAAAACTCGCCTAAAGCTTTTCTTTCGTCGTGATTTAATGTCTTTTCATAAATATTTCCAAAAATATCAACATTTAACGGATTATAATTAAGCTCATCCGAATTATCAAGATTATCTTCAAAATTATCAAGTTTATATATATTATTAACTATTTTTTTAAGCAGTAATTTATTTTTTTCACTTACTTTACGATATTTGTAAATATCAATAAAATCTTCTATAATTTTTTCCTTTTTTAAATAATCTGCGAATTTGCTCATCTAAATAATAATAATTAATCGATACATATTTCATTTTTATTATTAACTTTTTATTAATCAATCTAAGTAAAGATTTTTACAAATAATGAGTTAATAAATATTATGGAAATTTCAAAAAGGGAAACTTACGATTTAAAGGAGCGTAAGTTCCCAGAAAAAATTTGTTTTAAACCCATAGGTATTATACACACTCCATTTAAATCTTTAAAAGGTATTCCAATACAATCTTCAATGTCCAATGCGAAAGGAATAATTGAGATATTTCCAGAATATCAAGCAGCTTTAAAGGATTTAGACGGGTTTTCTCATATAATATGTTTATATTTCTTTGATATGGTAAAGTTACCCGTCCCGCTTCAATCAAAACCTTTTTTAGAAAACAAACTAAAAGGAGTTTTTGCCATTCGAACGCCATTTCGTCCCAATCCAATTGGTTTTTCAATTTTAGAAATTATAAAAATTAATGAAAATAAAATTCATGCAAATCACATTGACATATTAGATAAGACACCTGTTCTAGACATAAAACCTTATGTTTCTCGATTTGATTCTATCAAATCTACTAAAATTGGATGGTTAGATGGAAAAATTAAGAAAAAAACAAGTTAATTCTTTTTTATCTTAAAAAAAACATTTATATAATAATATATCCATATCAATCTTGTTTAAAAAAAGAGATTCAGTAAATATGATTGTTAATTTATTGCTTATAATTATTTCAATAACAATTTCTATTATAGGCATTGTTTATATTATTACCCATCGAGAGAATTTCGGCACTTTAAAAAACACGCTTTTAAACGTTTTATTATATTTGCTTTTAGGAATATTTTTCTTTACCGCTATTAATTTATCTACTGAAATATATTTCAATAAAGAGATTGCATTAATATGTTGGAATTTTTCAATTATTATTTGGTTATTTTCAACATGTATGCTAAGTTATATTCACAGTTCGGTAATAGATTACAAAAAAATGATAACATTACGCGCTTTTTTGTATTCTATTTTAGGAGGCATCACTATAAGCCTATTATTGTTTTCAAATTCAGTTAAGGTAGTACAAGCAGAGAATAATTACAGTTTTATATTTCAAAATGTTTTTTTATTAATTCTTATAGTATTATTCAATCTTATAGTGATTGCTCAAATGTGGTATATACAAATTAAAACACTTCCTAAATTTCGTGATAAAAAATTAGGTTTAATGTTGGGTGCTCTTGCATTTCACTTTTCACTCATAATCTTTTTATATTCTATATTTATTATCACTCAAATTATTTTATTAAAAAATCTTTATTTAATTTTTTATCTAATTGGGGCGTCTATTGCGCTATACTCCAATATTAAAAGACCGAATTTATACATTGAACTTACAAATCGAATTTATGATTTCATAATTTTTCATAAAAGCGGAATTTTACTCTATACATATAATTTCGAGACAAATAAAGAATATGATGAGTCACTCATTAAAGGATCTATTCTACTCGGGATTAATCACATCCTATCAAATTTTTTTGATAAAAAAAAGCAAGTGTCTTGCATTCAAATGCAAGATCGTGATATAATTTTTGAATACGATAATAAGCTTTACTACGCGATTTTGTTGATAACAGACAAAAAAAATAAGTTTATTGAAAGGTCATTACAGCGATTTATGGATAAGTTTAGAGAGTTAAATAAAGAGAATTTAATGGCAATTAATAATTTAAAAAAATTAGTGGATGTTTCGAAATTTAAAAATACTAAGGAACTCATAAACGAATATTTCAATCCATATATTATTAAAAATTGAAATAATTTGAATTTAAGTTATATAATTAAAATCTTTAAATAAGTTTACATCTGAAATTAATACATATTAGAAATCTTTAGATTAATAAAATTTTAAAAATAATTCACTTTTAGCAAGTCCATTCAATCATGAATTATCTTTTATTGCCCATCTTAATAATTGGGTATATTTTATCGTTGGTTATAAGTATTTTAAGTATTATTTATATAACTACTCATCGTGAGACCTATGGAATTAATTTTATTACCAATTTAACCTGTGTAGTTATTTTTAATATTGGCGTTTTATACTCCACATTTTACGTCTTTTCTATTATCTTTTATTTTTCAGATGATATTAATGTAATATTATGGAAAATATCTATTCTTCTTGGATTTTTATCGTTAGAATTATTATGTTTGATTTATAATTTCTTAATTGAATATAAAAAGATACAAATTATTCCACTTTCATATTTTACAATTCTTTTTGGATTAATGATTGGTAATTTATTTATTCCCGATTCTATTCGTATTAAAATTGATTCTCCTAATTCCTTATCCTATTTAATTTTCAATATCCCCATTATAAATTATTCGTTTAATTTAATATCTGAGTTAATAGTTATAGTTTTTCAAATTTCAATAGTGCTCTATTTTTTTTATATTTCTAATAAGCTACATTTTAATGTGAGAATCAAGAAGTTTAGTAGAGTCTTAATAATGGGTAATTTTGTTTTTTTGCTTGCTTGTTTGATGTATATTCTATATATAACATTTCAATTAACCTTATTTAGAGATTTGCATATTATTTTTGTTTGGATAGGTTTTAGTGGAATTTGCATATTGACGATTAAAAATCCTGTAATATATTTAGTTCTAACAAATAAAATTTATAACATTAACATCTATCATAAGAGCGGAATTCTTCTATACTCTTATAAATTTGAAAAAGTAGATATAACAGATTCTGCTATATGGGGAAATATTATTATTGGAATTAACCATATCCTTTCAGAATTTATTGATAAAAAAAATCAAATTGATGTACTTCAAACTAAAAATACAGAGATAATAATTAATTACGACAACGAATATGGATTTGCTGTTTTAGTCATAACAAACAAAAGAAATATAGTTTTAGAAAGTATTATTCTAAATTTTGTAAATGAGTTTAGAAGCAAATATAGAGAAGAATTAACCGAGATTCAAGACATCAATAGAATAATAAATGTCTCGGAATTTAAAGGCATAGAATCGATTATAGAACGAAATTTTAAACTTTACCTTTAAAACAATAATCAGTGAGGTAACATCTTTCGTCTAGCAAGCCTTCTCTGAAGATTTATAAGAACGAGATATTTTAGAAGAAGATCGATAGTATGAACATCGATGTCGTAAAAAAATTCTGCTACACGGTCAAAATCGTGGAAAAGATGTAGCTCAAAGATATGTTTTAGTATTTCTTTAGCTTTTTCATTATTTATTATTTTACTATTTAATCGAATAACCATACTGGGAATATAATTATCTAACTCAGGATATGAACTTTTCACTTTTTCAATAAGAAAAATTGCTCTCTCAAGTTTATCTTCAATTATCTCCATGATACTACACCCAATTTCGTGCGTATGTATCTTACCTAAAGGTGTACCCAATATTCGATTATATTCAGCTTGAAGGTTTACGCTTATAAACTCGATTACCTTATTAATATACGCCTTGATTTTTTGAACGCGATTTGCTTTTCGCGCTTCAGCGGCATATTTATTGCCCTTCTTAGCTGAAAGTTCTAGAAATATGTTTGCAAGATCGTTCATCTGTTATTAAGATAAATATTGTATTTTCTGTTATTAAGATAAGTTATAACTTATTTAATATTATCTATTTACTTAATTATATGTTATAATGCTACAGATTTTTCCATAATTCTGTTAGCTACGAATGGACATTTTCCATTAATTTATTTAGATACTTTTATGTCAATTTTCTTTAATAAAATGTAGTATGAAAAAAAATGTTTATATGTGTTTTTTTATTAACAATGGCAAAAAAATCCTAAATAATATGCAATAGCACTTGCAATTAATAGAATTCTACCTATAACTATTGTTATCCCTATATTTGGGAGTGCAGCGTCGAAAAATTAACGAGAACAAAAGGAGCAGTTAAAATTATTTTGAAGTTTAAATGGTTTGATTTTTAAGTATAATTACCAATTAGATTTATCTTTTAATAGTTTGAAGATATAGCCATCTACAAGGGCGTCCCACGAAGCTACGATAATATTACCGTGTGCACCTATAGTACCCCAAGATCCTTCTTTATCGAAAGTTTCTGCCAATACTCTAACTTTTGAAGCGGTTCCCTCTTGATTTATGATTCTAACTTTAAAATCGGATAAATCAATTTCCTTAATGCTAGGATAAAAGTATACTAAAGCTTTTTTAAGCGCGTTATCAAGGGCATTAACAGGACCGTTACCTTCCGCCGCCGTATGGAACATTTCATTGCCAACCTTTACTTTAATGGTAGCTTCAGAAAGCAAATTATCTTTATACATCTCAGTCAGCACTCTAAATCCTTCCAATTCGAAAAATTTGTTTCTATAGTAATTTGGATTATTTATATTCATATCCATACTTCTCATAATGATTTCTAAAGAACCTTCTGCACCTTCAAAAGAATATCCTTGGTTTTCTTTTTCTTTAATAACTTCAAGGATTGCTCTGACCTTAGGATTATTTTCTGTTAATGGAATGCCAAACTTTTTAGCCATATGTAATACAGAGCTTTTTCCAGCTAGTTCTGAGACTTTTATATTTCTAGTATTCCCTACTAATGAGGGATCGATGTGTTCATAAGTTTTTGAATTCTTAAGCATGGCAGATATATGCACACCACCCTTGTGAGAGAAAGCATTCTTGCCAACAAATGGCTGATCTGGTTCACCAGGTAAATTCGCCATTTCGTAAACAAAATGAGAGACTTCTGTTAAATTTTTTAAATCCTCGTCAGTTATACAATCAATTCCCATTTTCAACTTCATTATAGGGATAATCGAAATTAAATCTGTATTTCCACATCTTTCACCAAATCCATTAATAGTTCCTTGAATTAAATTAGTACCCCATTTAAAACCTTCTAAAGCTATAGCATTCGCTAATCCTGAGTCGTTATGAGCATGAATTCCTAAGGGTGCGTCTCCTAAATAATTTTTTACTTCAGATAGTATTGGACTAAGCTCGTAAGGAAGCGTACCTCCATTTGTATCGCATAAAACAATCCACGAAGCTCCGGAGTCCTTAGCTTTTTTTATCGTTTTTAACGCGTATTCTCTATTATTTTTAAACCCATTAAAAAAATGTTCAGCATCGTAGATCACTTCTAATCCCTTTTGTGTAAGGAATTTAATCGTATCTTCAATCATTTTAAGATTTTCTTCTAATGTCGTTTCTAAAGCGACCTCAACGTGTAAATCCCAGCTTTTTCCAAAAATAGTCACTCTCTCAATACCTGTCTCTAATAGAGCTTGAATATTCCTATCGTCATTAACATCAATATTTTTATGTCTTGTACTGCTAAATTGATAAATTTTTGTGTCGTCTAAATCCATTTTTTTTATTTTTTTCAAAAATTGAATGTCTTTAGGATTAGAACCTGGCCAGCCCGCTTCAATCATAGGAATATGAAGGTCTTGAATAAGTCTTTCTAAAATCCTAAGTTTATCCTCTATTGAAAAGGCTATACCCGTTTTTTGGCATCCCTCTCGTAGAGTTGTATCGTAGATGTATACTTTTTTATCTCCCAATGCTTTCCACTCCATAATTGTTTTAATTTTTTTTTAATATCAAAGAAAGAAATTTTAAACCAAGAAAATAGAAAAATTAAATCGAAAAAGGAGTTTAAAATTTCTTTATGAAATTATAATAATTCCGATAATAATGTTAATAATAATAATGCCTATAGGAATTATTTTAACTTTCATTATTTATGTAATAAAATTATGATTTATATATTTTTTTTAAAAATTGGACTCTTAAAAAATAAAATATCAGAATATTTATGATTAAATTATATCATTGAATTCAAAAATTATTTTAACTAAAGAAAAAGGTTTTCAAAATGTTCTGTGCGAAATGTGGAAGTGAATTAGATTCAGATGCGAAATTTTGTAATTTCTGTGGTGCTAATTTAAAAAATGTAATAGGAACAAAAGAAAGTAATTCTTCAATACCAAAAGAAACTATTCAAACGGTCACCATCGGGAAGGAAGAAACGAGACCACAAGCGGAAGTAAAACAAGATATTGCAGCATTATATCCTGATTTCTTTACAAGGTCTGCAGCCTGGTTAATTGATATAATAATAATTGGACTTATAATGTTAATTTTGTTTATTTTCTTTCATAGGATTATATGGGCCTTTCCTTGGTTCTTTCATATACCCTTAATTGTAATAAGTTTTCTCTACTTTTGGGGTCTAGAATCATTTAATAATGGCCAAACTATCGGAAAGAAAGCGTTAAAAATCCGTACTGTAGATGAAGAAACATTGCAGCCAACAACTCTCGAAAATAATTTATTGAACAATTTATTTAAGTGTCATTTTGGTTTACTTATAATCGATTTTCTTATAGGATTCCTCTCTAACTCAGGAGGACCACAGAAGAGATTACGAATAATGCAAAATGTTTCTAAAACTGTAGTCATCAAATCAAATTAATTTTGTTTCACTATTCTTTGTAGTCTAAAAATAATTTTTTTTCTTTTTTGTTTAAAAATAGTTTTCTATTATAACCTAATAAAAAATAAACATTTTTTAAGGTAGATTTACATAATTTCTCTGAGTAAATCAGACAAATTAATTTAAAATAAAAATTGTAATTAAGTAAAGAGGTTATAAAAATAGAACAATTAGTATATCAGGATAAAGAATGGGCGAATGACTGGAACGCTATAGTAAAAATTTTTGATAATATTGATCAATTAAAAAATCTATTCAATTCTTTAGATGTTTCTTATTTACGTAAGATAGAGCAAAAAGTTTTAATTTTAAACCTCGAAAAGTATGCTTGGTCTCTACAAAACTATATTGTTGAGAAGTACTCTAAAGAGTAAATATATTATTTTTTAATTTATTGATTTTTTCTTAGTTTTAACTTTCCTTATAATTTTTAAAAAGTCTACACGAATAAAGAAATATATCATAATAACGATTATATACAAGCTTATAATACTTAATATCCAACTTTCTCCTCCTATAAGACTGCATATATTAACTAAATTGTATGCGAAAATTAACATTAGACCTAATTTTCCCAACCAGCAGAAGAATATTGTCTTTTTGAAAGAATATTTTAATAATCCGGCGGGAATTGTAATCATATCGTCGTTTAATGGTGTTAGAGCAGCAATGAATATGAGAAAAGGAAGAATTTTGGGATGTTTAATGATAAATTGATTTATTTTGTTTAATCTATTTAATCTTTCTTCTGAAGCAATTTTAGCCGTTCCTCTCCCTATAGCATACCCTCCCATTTCTCCTATTAAACAACCTAACGACGCTACGAATGCTACAAGAAAAGGTATAAATAGGTTATCAAAAAAAGGTTGGGAACTAAAACATACAACCCATGCGTATGGAGTGGGAAAAGGTATCAGATTTCCAATTACGCATACCCAAAAAGTTATTAGAAGGCCCGTACCTAAATCTTGAAATTGGGGGTATTTTGAAACATTTTCTACGGTTTCTTGATGCGTTTCATTAAATAAGAGATCAATTGAAAAAATCGTAAGGATTACTATTAAAATAATAAAAAGAATATCGACTTTTTTTAGGTTCAATCTAATTAATCCTTTTTCTATTTTTCAATTTAAATCTAATTAAATTCTTAGGATTTATTAAAGTTATTTATTAGTTTAAGTATTTTAAATCAAAAAGGAGTTGTAAGTAAAAGAAAGATTATCCCTATTAAAAGACCCATGAAAAAAAGTGATAGTAAAAAGATAAGTTTCCATTTTTTTTTAGTTCTTTTCTTACGAACGATCCTTCCAGGATATCGACTTGGCTTGCGTTTTACATGACTCATTTTTACTTTTGTTATAAATAAGTTTTTTAGTTGTTAATGAAATTGATATTATAATCCAACAAAACTATTGAATTCAAGAGATTCGTCGCCATCGTCAATGGAAGCAATTTTATAATCAAAAGCGTAATTATTTCGTATCTGAGAAACTCTTTGAGTGCTAATAAACTTCATTTTTGTTGTTGCCTCGCTTCCATGCCAAATCCAAACTGTTTTATGCCATGAATCGATAAATATAAGGATCAGATCGTGATATAAGAGGGAATGTAAAGGAACATCTCTTTTTATCTCAGCTTTTTCGAATTCTTCATCACCTTCCTTAAGCTGGAAAATTAAAAATTCTGAACCCTCTTCTTCTGGAATTTCTTCCTCTTCTTTAGCTGATTCTCCTTTTACTTCTTTAATAAGTTCTTTTTTTAATTCAGTTATTTCTTCTTTTATTTCAATAATTTCTTTTATTACTTTCTCGAAAATTTCTTCTTTTATTTCTTCAATAATTTCTTTCTTTATTTTTTTATATATTTCCTCTTTCTCTTTTTCAGAACCTGCCATACCCTTAACTTGATTGGTGTATATATCTTCATTTGGATGTTGCTCATTTGACATAATAAAAATTTAATTTTTTTATTGGGCTAATATTAATTAATCTCAATTATTATATTATTGTTATTATTCTTAAATTCGATCTGTGCAATAATGACGATAAATGCGGAAAGGGAGATTTGAACTCCCGAACTCCTTCGAGACTGGATTCTGAGTCCAGCGCCTTTAACCAGACTTGGCAATTTCCGCTGAAGAGATATAAATGTATTAATTTAAATTATTAAATCGGTTTGAACTTTGATTAAATAATTCTAAGAAATTTTTATATCTTATGTAAATTAGAAAAGAATTCCTTATTATTTAAAATATGTCAATCTCGCTCGTTAGATGAGAATCACGATGTTCTTTAACTACTTTCTCAATTTCTTCCCAAAGATCTTCATCCTCGTAAAATCTAGAAATTACTTGCTTAGTTTCATATCAGATTATGAAAAAGCTTTTTTTTAGAACTTTCTTTAGAGGGGATTCCACATAAACTATGTTTAACACCACTAAATCAAATAATTATTATCAATGTCAACAAGAATTATATCCTTGAAGTTTTAAACACTGGGTTTTGTTAAATAATAAAGTTATTTAATTTCTAAAGTATTCTCGCAGTGAGGGCAATATAGTGGCAATTCTTCCTCACACGGTTCTAATCCTTCGCTGCTTAACATTTTTCTCCAACAAACTAATTTTGACCCGTCTTGAATCATATCCCTACCGTGATGTTGCGGGATAATGTTTTTAGTTTTACAATTTTCACAAATAAGCACCTGAGCTTCATTATCCAATTTTTCAGAGGGAAGTTCCTTAAATTTTGATTTATACCTAAATAAAGCCATACTGTTAAGCATAACTAGTAAAGATAACCCCATATCGCCCGCACCTACAGCAAACCATAAACTCATTAATCCAAATACCGTTAAAACGGCAAATGAAACTTTAACGATGATTGAAGTCCATATATTTTGTTTGATTTTTTTATTTGTTTTCTTAGATATGTCAATAAAGGTTAGTAATTTTTTCAAGTCGTCGTTTATTATGATAACATCTGCAGTTTCAAGCGTTAAATCTGTGGCTGAAGCTCCTATCGCTATACCTAAGTCAGCCATTGCCAATGCAGGTGCATCGTTAATACCATCACCAACCATAGCAACACCTTTATATTCAGTCTTTAAACTTTCAATTTTTTGAACTTTTTGATTTGGTAAAAGTTCGCCATACGAATCTGTGATATCTAAACAAGAGCCAATCGTATCACATACAATTTGATTATCCCCCGAAATTAAAACCGAGTCGAATCCGCGCTTCCTTAATCCGTTCATGAGAATGGGCGCTGAAATCCTCAAAACATCTCTGATAGTTATTAGCCCTAATACTTCACCATTATTTCCTAATATAATAGGTATGGTACCACTATTTTCTATGTCAAAAAGAACTTCAGGTAATTTATAGTTCATATCTTCAAAAAATCGTTGGCTTCCAACGTAAAATATTTCTCCATTAATTTTACCTTTAACACCTTTACCTTTAATGACTTCGAAATTATCGACTGAATACATCGGTAAGTTCATACTCTTCGCATTATCTATAATTGCTTTTGCTATAGGATGTTCAGAAAGCGCTTCTAAACTAGCTGCGATACTTAAAACATCTTGGTTAGTTCTTGAATATGAGTGTACATCAAAAACCTTTAAATTGCCCTCTGTTAATGTGCCTGTTTTGTCAAAAGCAAATACTTCAATATCGTCGACTTTTTCGATAAATGCATTTCCCTTGACTAATATCCCCTCTCTAGCAAGCTTAGTTAGAGCCGTAATATTAGCTAATGGCGTTGATAAAGTTAATGCGCATGGACAGGAAACCACTAAAAGAACCAATCCTCGATAAAACCAAACGTTGAAGTCTAAATTGAAGAATAAAGGAGGAATTATCATTATTAATATAGAAGCAAAAATTATTATTGGAGTATAATATTTAGCGAATTTTTCAATAAATTTTTCGTGTTCACTTCTATTTTCCTGAGCTTTTTTAATACTTTCTGCAATTTGCGCTACGATTGTATTCGAACTTTCTCGGACTACTTCAATCTCCACAAAATTATCTGTATTAATACTTGCTGCAAAAATTTCGTCCCCTTTTACTTTAAATATTGGCAGAGATTCTCCAGTAATAGCGCTCTCGTCGAAGTACGCCTTACCTTTTACTATAGTTCCGTCAAGTGGAGCTTTCATAGCTGGCTTTATACCAACAATGTCTCCCTTATGTACATCTATAGAAGGAACTGAAATGTATCCTTCTTCTGTTTTTAACAGTGCTTCATCTGGAGCCAGTTCAAGTAATTCTTTAAATGCGTTTCTTGATTTCTCTGAAGTAATCTCTTCTATTCTTTCGGCAATTGCGTAAAGCAAAATCGCCATTGCTCCTTCTTGTCCGTGAAGTATGAAAAACGACGCTACCGCTGCAAAAATCATTAATATATTTGCCGTTATCTTTTTATTTCTAATATCCTCGATTGCTTTTTTTAACACTCCATAACATGATAAAAATATAGATGCTATTGCGAATAATTGGCTTATTAAAACTAACCCGAAAACGAATTCCAAAAAGATAGAAATAGCAAGTAATATTGCTGAAGGAACTATGAAAAACCAAAAATGTAATTTAAAAAATGATTCTTCTTCAGATTCTTCATAAATATTACAGACCGAACTTGAACACGATGTACTACTGATTTTTAACACCTAGTTAAGAATAATTTAATTTTAGTAAAAAATTTTTCATTTATTTAATATAAATTTATTTGATTTTTTAAAAATGGTTAGGAATTAAGATTGAACATAAATTTTTGAATTATAATATTTCAGAAAAAATTAATGGATAAGTATCATCGAAATATTTTCATCTATTCTTTTTAAAATCTTTAGGTTTTTAATCTTATTTAGATGAGTTCATAGCTACTAAAAAGTAAGATGATAATTTATTAACAACCTCGTTAAATTTAGGTAAATTCTCGTCAATATCTAAAGTGGTATCAAAAATACTTAAAAATATTATATTTTCATCAATCGATCGAATTAATATTTTAAATCCACTTGAATACAAGTCTTTATTTTCTCCTTCATTCTCATCTTTGTTTACTTCAAATGAAATAAATTCTGTCTTCTTGTAGAAATTAATTATTTTTAGAGATTCGAGAGTTGTAAATAGATTAACCAATTTTTTTTTATATGTTTTACCGTCTAGAGAATCGTCCTTTTCTGAGGATATAATAAATCCATCTTTATCTAAAACGGAACACGCAATCGCTGAAGTTTGTTGCTTAAAGTCTTTAAGCGTTTCATTTATCCTATCCTCAAGCTTATCTAAAGGAATCAATTTTAATCCTCTGAAAATTTAGAATCTTTTTCACTTGAATTGAGAATTTGAATAAATAATAGTTTCTCATATATTTAATATTTTTTAAAGAGTAAAATGTTTTTTTCAATTAATGATTTTTTTTTCATGTAATACTATGTTATATATATAAATGGATGTGACGATCTAAATAATAATTCCTTAATTTTCTTAGTATTTTCCTGAATTCAGTTATGATTAAGGAAACATTTGATGCATTTCGAAAAATCGTTAATAATATTAAATTATCTGTAATTGATTTAATTAGAACTCCGTATGAGATTTTATTGAATTCCGCCTCCAATTGAAAAGAAAGTATTTCAATATCTTTATAAAAATCGAATTTATTATCTTTATCTTTAGCTAATTTATTGATTACCTTCCAAGCGTTATTGATACCTCTGCAATAATCAATAAGATTTATGAATTTATTGTTTTCTGTAGCAATTATGGTTCCATTGTTATTTAAGATCGTCGCAGTTGAGACATCCGTCTTTTCTTTAAAATTCTTTAATAATTCATGAATCATTACTAAATACTCATAAAAAATTTGTAACTCTAATTTAGGAGAGAATTTTAAAATATTTAAAATCAATTATTTTCTGGTTAATTGGAGATATTAGATCGTATATTTTTGCGAAATCTTTAAAATTTTACAACAAAAATCGTTTATGTGCATTTTATTTTGTTTATTTTTTAAGAAAACGTTATAAAAAAAAATTTAAAATGTTACGACATTTTACTACAAATTTCAATTATTGTGTTAAATTTCTAATTTACTTAATGATATATGTTAGTTTTTGCCCTTCTTGTTCTTCTAGTTTTAATTCGCGCCGAATAGCATTTCTAATTAAATAGCCTGCTATGTGAAGTATTGAATCTTTTAATATAGAATCTTGATCCATTGATGCGTTACAAGGATATGCGTGATGAACTTTACTTATCCTTTCATTCAATGACAATTCTCCGTTATTTTCAATGTATTTTCCTTTTAATTGCTGAACGATATAGAATGTTGATCCGCAAGGGGCACTTCGAATTACGCATCTATCTTCTATTGATTTTCCATCTTTGCTTAATAAAAAGGTAACTATCGGGTCACCTATTTTATAATAATCAATGAATTCGTGAATGTAATTGTGTTTTTTGGTTAAATGGAATCCTACTTTATTGTACTCATTGAGTTCTTTACTTAACGCGCAAAAGGGTTTTGGAAACGCAGCTTGAATACCATTTTTTTTAAATTCTTCTAGTACCTGAACCTGCAAACCTGGAGGACACCATTTAGGATCTTCGACAGGAACTATTACTGCTCTTAATCCCCTATTTTTTAAATAATCTGGCAATCCTGTTAATAAATCTTGATGAATTCCAACGACTAAAAGGAAATCCACATGAGGAAGATCTTTAGGTAAATATTCTTCCGGATCTTCTACAAAATCAGGAACATTTTCACCAATTTTTTCGTAAAAGTAAATAGAACTTGCGTAACTCTTTAAATGTTCTCGACATTTATCGCATTTTACATTTATTTCTAAATCTTCGCATGCTTTGCAAAAGTCCTCAGAGTTTATGAGATTCCCTACAAATTTTTGGGTTAACATCTCGGTATCAGGGGCCGTGCCATAAAATATCCCTAATTTATAATTTTGGCTCATCATGGGAATAAATAAATTTTTTCTTTATATTTATTGTTTTAATAATTCATAAATCATATAAGGTTTTAGCTGAACATGTTCACTATTAGATAATCAAGTTTTTGTATATTGATAATTTTTAATAATTAAATAACGGGATTAATGATTCACGATTAATTGATTATAGTGAGCGAAGTAAGTAAAGATTTTAATTCTGATGACGATTTTGAACAATTAGGTTCTCAATATCGCCATAAAATTCCTTTTAATCTGAAATTTTTTGTTAAAGATGTAGAGATTTCAAAAAGAGATTTTTTACTATTATTTTTAATAATAAATTCTTTAGTGTTTTTATTAATGGGACAAATTGGTTTAAATCATATTGTGTTAAACAGAACGGTATCGGATTATTATTCGTGGGCTTCAATTATTAGCGGGTTTTTGATTGGAATTGTTATTTCAAGATATATCGTCGATCGTATAAAAAGATCTTTAAATTTTATAAAATTTACGCTAATTTTATCTTTATTTATTACCTTTATCCAAGTCTTTTTAATTTTAACTGAAATTTATCTCTATTTAAATCTACTTCTGGAACTTCTATTTTTTTTTAATGTTTTATTTTTAGTTATAGCTTTAATTATAAGTTGTAAATTTTATCTTTTCAAGACTAATATATTGGAGCGCGGGCGTATATTAGCTTATTTGTTTGTCTTTACTTCTTTAAGTATTGGTGTCGCAATTAGCTCAGCATTATTTAACTTTATGGTTATAATTCCTCTAATATTTGTTAGTATTACAATTCTATACCTTCACTTAAATAATGAAAAATATAATGTAATTTTCCACAGAACTAAAGAGAAAAGAAATCGGAAACTTAAACGCGAAACATTCAAATATTATTTGTTTTTTTTATGTTTTAGTTTAACTGCAGGTTTATCTACTCCCTTTGAAGGTTCGCTTCAATTTCTTTCGAGTATGTTTGGAGGAAATATTGTAATGATTTTTGTAACAGTATTGATTTATGTAATTATAGCTTCAATCTTAATAGGAGTTACCTTTGATTACTTGGGAAGAATGGCGCCTTTAATTTATATAATTCTAGCTATAGCTATAGCAACTTATATCAATATATTTCGATTTACACCTGATGATTTATTTTTTGCTGTAGTAATTAGCGCATATATTGCTGGTATTATATGCGTTCCTTTATTAATTGGAGATTTAGAAATACGCGATAATTTTGGCAAATCTCTATCTACATCTTTTGGAATAGTTGGAATAGGAACCTTAATTGGTACGTTTATTAAAATTTCAATTCCAAACCTCGTTGCTGACGAGTTTCTAGCTGAAAATATAATAATGGGCACCATATTTATGGGAAGTATAATATGTTTAATTTTCTTATTGTATTGGCGCGAAACATTACCTCGTAAAGAACAAGATTGGAAAGAAATGTTAATTCACATGTATATTATTCACAATTCAGGAATTTTATTATACAATCATGCTTTTATAAGAGAAGAAGAAACCGAAACAGAAGTCTCGTCTGATTTGAAAGCTGGCGGCTTAATCGGAGTAAAAAAAATCTTAAAAGAAATTTTACGAGGAGAACACCAAATAAGAACAATTGATCATGGAGATAGGACATTAATGTTTAAAACCAATAATTCCAACAAAGTTGTTTTTGCCCTCGTAGTTAAAGAAGAATTGATTGTTCTTAGAAAAAAACTTGATTCTTTAATTGAAGATTTTGATAAAAGTTATAGCGAATTTATAGAAGACATAAGCAAAACAGGTATAGACTTGAGGATATTTAGACCTGTAAAATACCTTGCGAGAAAGCATTTTGGAAAATGAATGTTTCTCACTTAGATAAATTAATAATATATAAGAAATGAATTTATCTTAAAAATCGAATTTACCCATTTTCAATAGGTACAATTACTGCTCTTAAACCCCTATTTTTTAAATAATCTGGCAGTCCAGCTAAGAGGTCTTGATGAATACCTATAACCATTAAAAAATCTATAGGTGGAATATTCTCTGGAAAATAATTTTTAGGTTCTTCAATAAATTCTGGCGCATTTTCACCAATTTTCTCGTAAAAGTAAACGGAACTTGCAAAACTAGTTAAATGTTCTCTACATTTGTCGCATTTGATATTTATCTCCAAATCTTCGCATGCTTTACAAAAATCCTCATTGTTTATAAGGTTCCCAACGAATTTTTTAGCAAGCATTTCTGTATCTGGGTCCGTTCCATAAAATATCCCTAATTTATAATTTTCGCTCATCATGGGAATAAATAAATTTTTTCTTTATATTTATTGTTTTAATAATTCATAAACCATTTAATCTTTTAGCTGAACATGTTCACTATTAGATAATCAAGTTTTTGTATATTGATAATTTTTAATTATTAAATAACAGGATAAATTAATCACGATTTATTGATTATAGTGAGCAAAGTAAATAAAGATTATAATAGTAATGAGTACTTCATTAATTTAATTAGTGATTAAATATGAGCATCGAAAACATAATTGATGAAAAACCAGTTACTATTACTAATAATGGTATGATTACCATTCCTGCAATATTAAGGAAAAGATACAATCTAAAAGATGGGGATAAAGTTTTTGTAATTGAAGATGGGGGAGCTTTAAAAATTATACCTATAAAAAAAGCTGAGGAAATAAGAAAAGATTCGTATAGTGTAGATGAAATGAAAACCGAGATGGAGAAATCTAAGAATGAAGAATTAGAGAGGGAATATTAAATGAAAGGAAAAGAATGTTTGGATACGGGGATAATAACACAATTATATGCTAAAGATGTGCCTCCTCCAATTTCAATCCTCATGACTTCTGTTAAGGTAGAAAAATTAATCGCTTATGTTAAATTTAAAAAATTTAAAGAATGCGTTGTTTCGAGAGTAAACTATTGAGAAAATTACTCCTTTGACTGTTTAAGATGGATACAAATAAGATTAAAATAAAAATAAAAAGCGACCTTGGTAATGAAATCCCAGAGTTAATTGATGGCACTAACGATTTCTCGTTAAATCGACTCACAAGCAAAAAAAATATAGTTTACGAGTTAGTTTTTAAAAAGAAACCAAAAATTTTTCCTAAAGAGGTAATTTTAAAACTATTTAGAACGATTTATGCTGAAAAAGAATACTCTGCCTTAATAAAATTAGAAAAACAGGGCTTACCAATTCCTAAAGTATTATTCTTTAACAAACCTTTTTTAATCTTAACAAAACTTAATGGTGTTAATCTTACTGAGTTCATAAATAAAAACTTAGTTAATATTACTACAATTAACGATTTAAACTCAGAAATGCACAATACTATTATTTTAGGCGTTAAAAAGTTAGCCGAATGGATTGCTCGTTTACATAGTCAAAATATCATAAAAAAAAAGGAGTTTATGGAGATTATTACATTTAATAAAGGTGATACTCGCTTAAGAGATTTTATATTTGATATATCAAGCCAAATAGTTTACGGCATTGACTTTGAAGAAAGCTATGAAGGAAATTTCCACGACGATTTAGCATGGATATGCTGCAGTTTACTTGATACTACACCCGGGATATTCGAGAATCCAGAACCAAAACCGAAAATTGAATTAATTAATATATTTTTAGAAGAATACTTTCTAATAAACGAGGATTTTCGCTTTTCCTTCAATTATTTTGCCGAGCGTTTAATAGAAAATTTAAATGTAGTAATAGAAAGAAGATCTCTAGAATTTGGACCAGTAAGAAAATGGGTCATTTTAAAAAATATTTCGACAGAATTCTAAAAATGTAATATTTTTTCTTTTCTCTCTCGCCTTATTTGATTAATTCAAATTGAAAAAAATTTTATATATCACGGTGCATGATTCAATATGTACAATAATACATATCGAAAAATCTACATTAAAACATTGAATTTCGTAAAAAACATGAAAACATTAAAAAAAAAACTCAGAAACAAAACTAAAACAGAATCTGAAGAGGATATAAAAATAAAGCTTAATTCTAAAAGAAAAAATGCAATATTTATCCTTTCTACTCTAGTACTTGCAGGTTTAGTCGGAACTTATTTTGTTTTAGAATTCGCAGCTTCGCAAAATCGAATAATCTTAGCAACTACAACTTCCACATATGATTCTGGTTTGTTGGATTATCTTCTTCCAACTTTTGAGGAAAAATACGGAATTACTGTGGATATTATATCGGTTGGAACTGGTCAAGCTCTAGAAGCTGGTAAAAGAGGTGATGCGGATGTGTTACTTGTTCATGCAAGAGAGAAAGAAGACGATTTTGTTGAAGATGGCTACGGAATTCATCGTGTTTGCGTGATGTATAATGATTTCATTATTATTGGACCACCATCCGATCTTGCCGACATTGAAGACGAAAATGTTATAGCTGCTATGGAAAAATTAAATGATGCCGGAGAAAGAGGTGTTATAGAATTTTACTCGAGAGGAGATAACTCAGGAACTAACACAAAAGAATTAGAATTATGGGATGAAATCGACTTTGAACCAGATGCAGACGATGATGAGTGGTACAAAGAAACTGGATCTGGAATGGGTGATACTTTAACAATAACCAATGACAACGAAGGTTATACATTAATTGATAGGGGCATGTGGCTCGCACAAAGAAATAAAGTTGATTTGATTGAATTGGTAAGTATTGATGAAATATTACTTAATCCTTATGGAGCTATAGCTATTAATCCTGAAAAGATCCCTGCGATTAAATACGAATACGCAATAGAATTTATTGCTTTTCTCGTTTCTGAAAAAGGACAAAAACTGATTAGCGATTTTAGAAAGAAAGGAGAAAAATTGTTCAAACCATGTTTCGGAAAATGTGATGAGACACATAGCTGTGATACAACGGAAGATGAGGTTGATTTTTGGAAAAAACATAATGGAGGATATAAAGGTACATAAATTGTAATTTTTTTTTTGTAAGAATACAAAATTAGTACATAATTGAATAAATAATTAGAAAAAATATAGAGGATAGATAATAAGTTATAGGTGAATAAATTTGGCTAATAATTTCACAGAGGGATTTATTCAAGCATTTATTTTAATTTTTACTTTTGATCAAGAGATTTGGGATATTATTTTTGTTTCAATTAGGGTCTCAGGAACCGCTACTTTTTTTGCTGCTTTAATTGGGATTCCAATTGGCTCATATTTAGGCTTACGCGAATTTCGTGGAAAAAAAACGGTAAGCAATCTTTTAAACACATTTATGGGATTTCCTCCGGTTGTTATGGGTCTAATTATATTTCTTATGCTCTCTAGAAGTGGTCCATTCGGTAGTTTAACTTTGTTGTACACTACAACTGCTATGATTATAGCTCAATTATTTCTTGCAATTCCAATAATTATAGGCACCACAAAAGCGGCAATTGAAAGCGTAGATCCTGCGTTGAAGGAAACCATTCAATCTCTCGGTTCTAAAGAAACCCAATTATGGTGGGAATTAGTAAAAGAATCAAAAAAATCTGTAATCGCTGGTATATTAGTGGCTTTTGGTCAGGCAATATCTGAAGTTGGGGCAGTGATAATTGTTGGTGGAAATATCCGGTGGCACACTCGAACTTTTACAACAGCGATAGTACTTCAAACGAGAATGGGAGAATTTGGTATGGCAATTGCTTTAGGAATGATCTTAATTATTATCACTTTTATCTTGAATTATATACTAACACACTTACAAGCAAAAGAAGATTAAAATGAATTTAATTGAACTCCAAAACATTTCGAAGACTTTCTATAAGAAAGATAATACTGAAAATACAGTTTTATCAGATATCAGCTTTTCTGTAAAAAAAGGTGAATGTTTTACAATCATTGGTCCTAATGGAAGTGGCAAAACGACATTGTTACGGATTATAGGATTACTTGAAACCCCTACAAAGGGGATGATAATGTACATGGGTAATATTATCACAAATTTATCTAAAAAAGAGATAATTCAATTTCGGAGAAAACTTTCTTTCGTAAGGCAGAAGCCAGTTGTCTTAAATACCTCTGTTGCGAATAATATCGCTTATGGATTGAAAGTTCGTGGCGTTGGAAGAGATCAAATTTTTTCTAAAGTTACTGAAATTGTTGGTCTTGTTGGCTTAAGAAGTTTGGCAAACAAAAACGCTAGATCATTGTCGGGTGGAGAAATGCAACGCGTTGCTATAGCAATGAATTTTGTTGTATCGCCCGAGATTTATTTATTAGATGAAGTTTCAGCAAATCTGGATTTACAAAATGTAGCATTATTAGATACATTTATAACTAAAATAAAACAAGATAAGGAAAAAACTATAATATTAAGTACTCACGACCCTTTAGAAGCAATTAAATATGCTGATCGAATAGCTGTCTTGAACGATGGAAAAATCTCTCAAATTGGAACTCCAGATGAAATATTTACATCGCCAGTTGATGAGTTCACAGCACAATTTGTAGGATACGAGAATATATTTGAAGGCGTTGCTAAATTTGACTCTGATTCCGGAATAAATAAAATTAAAATAAATGATTTGACAATTGCAGCATCTGCACAGAAAGAAGGCAATGTTAAAGTATGTATTCGTCCAGAAAGTATTGTTATTGCTAAAAATCCACCAAAAGAAACGAGTTTTCGTAATTCATTGAAAGGTAAAATTGAGAATACAAGAGAACTTGGAAATATTTGTCATATTTTTGTTATATGTGAATCTGAAAAATTTTTAATAACCATAACTAAACAAGCTCGCACCAATTTGGATTTAAGGATTAATTCTGAAGTACATATAAGCTTTAAAGCTACTGATGTTAAATTATTATAAATATAGCAAGAGGTCAATATTTTAATTAATAAACTTATTTAAATAACTGAAAATTCTTAGAGGTTGCTTACACGGTTATTAATTCAATTTTAAAAAAAATTTTATATATTATGAAGATTTTTAGCATAACAACATCGTTATGTTCATATCTACCGATCGAAAATGATTGACATTTCTCATAAGGATATAATACTTAGAACAGCAAAAGCTTCAGGTAAAATATTCTTAAAGAAAGAAACAATCACACGCATTAAAAATAGTCAAGTTCAAAAAGGTGATGTGTTTACAATAGCAAAAATATCTGCTATTAACGCGGTTAAAAAAGTTCCGGAATTAATACCTTTATGTCACCCTATTCCAATAAATCATATATCTGTGGATTATGAATTTGAAGGCAATAATATAATAAAGGTTACTTGCATGGTGAAAAGCTATGCAAAAACAGGTGTCGAAATGGAAGCATTAACAGGAGTTAATGTAGCTCTTCTAAATATATGGGATGTTGTAAAAATGTACGAAAAAGATGAGAAAGGACAATATCCTGATACATTAATTTCGGACATAAAAGTAGAAGAAAAGATAAAGGTAATATAACCACAAAATGATAGATAATCATAATAGGAAAATTAAACACATTAGATTCTCGGTTACTTCAAAGTGTAATTACAAATGTATCTACTGCGATAAAGAAGGTTTCGTTCCTAAGACTAGCGAGTTAACAGTTGATGAGATTACTAAATTATGTCGCCTTTTAGCAGAAATACTTAAGGTTACAAGAATAAAATTTACAGGTGGAGAACCCCTATGTCGGGAAGAAATTGTACAAATTATAAAGAATGTTGCAGACTTACATCTTTATAAAGATATTTCTCTTACTACAAACGGTTATTTATTGTATGAGAAAGCTGAAGAGTTGTATAAAGCTGGTTTAAATAGAATAAATGTCTCCTTAGCCTCGTTAAAACCAGAGGTTTATAAAAGAATTTATGCATCTGACTCTTTAGATAAAGTCCTTAGAGGGTTGAAAAAAGCAAAAAAGTTTGGTTTAAATCCTATTAAACTCAATTTTGTGATATTAAAAAATGTAAACGACAGTGAATTTGAGGATATGATTGAATTTTGTGCAAAAAATGGATTTATACTACAATTAATTGAATTACATAAGGTTTCCGATGCATTAGGAGGGAATGGTGATTTTTACGAAAAACATCACCTTGATGTCAAATCTATTATAAAAGAACTTGAGGCTAGAGCGAGAAAGACAATTATAAGAGGCAGCATGCAAAATAGAAAGGTATTTATCTTGCCGAATTCAGCGGTAATAGAAACGATTACACCCGGTCACGATTTTTATATGGGCTGTACAAAATTACGAGTTGGATGTGATGGAAATCTTTTCGGGTGTTTATTTCGTTCAGATTTAGGAAAGAATATAAAGGAAGCACTCAAAAATCACTATTCTTTAGAAAAATATGAACAAATTGTAAAGCAAGTTGTAGATTCAAGAGAACCATATTTTTAATATAAATAAAGGAGTAAAAATTTGAAAATTGAAGTTTTATATTTTGCAGATTTTAAGGATATAATTGGTAAAGATAAGGAAATTTACGAATTAAATGATAGTAGTTTAAAGGATTTCGTAAATTTACTTTTTAATAAATATCCTTCTATCAAGGACTTAATTTGGGAAGATTATACAGACAACATAAAAAGATCTGTAAAAATAGCGATAAATGACGAAATTGTTTTTAGTGAAAAACTTTTAAATATCAAATTATCAGAAGGAGATAGATTAGCATTCATATTACCTATCTCGGGTGGATAAGCTAAAATGAATGAAGATACTGATGTTTTAATAAGATCGGGTATTTATGATAAAGGAAAAATTCATTTAGAAAAAATAATTAATTCGTTAAAAAAGAACTCCCTTATTGGAAATGCAGGAGCTATTCTTACATTCACTGGAATTGTAAGAAATACTTCAATAGATGGAAAACCTGTAAAAGGTCTAAAAATTGATGCTTATGATGAGTTGGCAAATAATAGTATTAATAAAATTTGTAAAGATCTGAAATCTAAAGAAGGAATTATAGATGTTGTTATTGTCCATCTTAAAGGTGAATTTGATATTTCAGATGATTTAGTTTATGTAGTAGTTGCTTCAGCACATAGAGAAGAAGGTTTTAAGGCTCTTAGAACTGCTGTTGAGAGGTATAAAAAAGAGATCGCCGTTTGGAAACGAGAGGATTTTAGAAACGGGCGTTCAGAGTGGGTTCATTAGAATCGAACTTCTTTAAAAAGCAAATAATTTGATTTATGAAATAAGGAATAGATTAAAATAGGGTGTTTATTATTATATTAGCTTGCTGTGGAGATAGATGTGATCTTTGCCCAAGATACATTGCTACTTTAAGTAATAGCAAGGAAAAACTGAAAGAAGTTGTTATTTTATGGAAAAGGATAGGTTGGCTTGATAAAATAGCTGATGTTGAAGAAATAATCTGTCATGGATGCGCAACTTTCGAATCGTGTGAATATAATGTTAGAGAATGTTGTTTAGAACAAAAAATCGAAAATTGTGGAAAATGCCATAGTTATGTTGAGTGTAATAAAATCAAGAATGCGTTAGAAATAACGCAAAGAAATGCCGAAAAATTTAAGGATATTGTAACTAAAGAAGAATATGAAATTCTCCATAAGGCCTTTTTTTTGAAGAAAGAGAATTTAGATAAAGTAAGAAACGGATAAATTTAGAAGGTAATCCATTAAAAAAATTGAAATAAAATGAACAAAGAATATATTGAGCAATGCTGGAGAGAATTGGAAACAGATCCAAAGAATCTTAAAAAAGCATGGAATTATTGGAATTCCTTAGGTAATTATTATGGTGCGGATATCCGCTCAGGGCAATTTTTAATTAAAACATTTAGAGAATCAGCACTTTCTTCAAAAGAAGGAGTTGTGGCATTAGTAAAAGCCTATAAAGAACTTCTCAATCTATCTGGAGAACTCCCAAGAAGAATGTATTTTGATGATGAGCTCCTGAGTGCTATAAAAGAAAAATCGAAATCGTTAACAATGAAGAAAAGTTGTTAGTTCAGTGGATATTTAAATTTGTATAAAATGAGTAGGTTATCAATTTTAATATGGTTTTATAACATGAATTACATCGTTGTAATCGATTCCCAACTCTTAAACTAGCTCTATTTTTCTTTCATCAGCTTAATTTTTCAATTCTAAATCATTATAGAAACAATTAAAAATCAAAATAAATCATAGTAATATTATGGAAAATTATGATTTAGTAGTAGTAGGTGGTGGTTCGGCATTAAGCATTTTAACTATGGGGCTTAATCTTAGGCTGAAGTGTGCACTTGTAGAACCTGATAATTTCGGTGGTACGTGTTTAAATCGAGGGTGTATTCCGTCAAAAATATTGGTATATCCTGCAGATTTAATTAGGGAAGCACAACATGCAAAAAAAGTAGGAATTTCGGTTAAAATAGAAGATATTGACTGGGACCTTATCGCAAAAAGAATGTGGTATAAAATTAATATGAATAAGGGAATAGAGAAAGGTTTATCAAAAAGGAAAAATCTTACTGTCTATCGTGGTTTCGGAGAATTTACCAACGAATATGAAATGGCAGTAAAGGATAAAGAAGGAAATAATCTTGGCACATTTAAAGGGGAAAAATTTATCATTGCGACAGGAGCGCGTTCGTTTGTTCCTCCTATTGAGGGTCTAGAAGAAGCAGGATATATCACTAGTGAGACATTTTTTGGAGATAAATTTCCAGAAAAACCATGGAAAAGCTTAGTTATTATTGGGGGGGGCGTAATCGCAGTAGAATTCGCTCATGTTTTCTCTGCGTTTGGAACTGAAGTTACAATTGTGGAAATGTTACCCCGCCTAGTATCTACAGAGGAACCCGAAATAAGTGAATTTCTAGAGAAAAATATGAAGAAATACTTAAATATTTTAACAAATAATAGAGCAATTAAGGTCCATTTGGAAAACGGTTCGAAGGTTTTAACTGTTAAAAATACTCAAAATGGTAAAGGGCAAGAAATTAAAGCTGAAGAAATTTTGGTGGCAACAGGGCGTCGTTCAAATACAGATATCTTAAAAGTAGAAAAGACAGGTGTGGAAACTAATGAGAGAAGCTGGATTATCACTAATAAATACTTAGAAACAACAAAAGAGAATATCTGGTGTGTAGGAGATGCAAATGGACTTTACCAATTCCGCCATAAAGCTAATTATGAGCTTAAAATGTTAAAAAAGAATGTATTTGGTGGAGAAAAACATATTGTTAATTATTCTAGTGTTCCTTGGGCAATTTTTACATATCCTCAAATAGGGCATGTTGGTATGACGGAAGCGGAGGCAATTGAAAAAGGGCATGAGATTTATGTGGGTATACATCATTATTCTGAAATAGCCAAAGGTTATGCAATGGGATTTGAAGAAAAAGGTGAAGATGACGGATTCGTTAAGTTAATTGTAGATAAGTCTCAAAAAGTTTTAGGTGCTCATGTGATTGGTCCTTTTGCAGCAATGCTCGTACAGCAATTTGTATATTTAATGAATGCTGGGTTTACATGCGTTGAATCGGAGGATATAGATTTAGGAATTATTCCCAAACATTTAAAAGCATGTCCAGAAGGGGGAACTATCAGTCCTATACAGAATTCAATGATCATACTTCCGTCAATGAATGAATTAACTGCATGGGCACTTGGTACTTTAAAACCAGTAAATATTAAAAAAGATTGAGAAAAAATTTTATTGATAGGGCTTTATAACATGAATCACATCATCGTAATCGATTCGAATGTTCTTTGAACATTTCAACATCAATTCTCTGAAATTACAGGATTCTAAATAATGAGGTTATAGCTAGAGAGGCATAAAGAAATAATCTAAATATCTAATATGAAGAAAAATACAGGGTTTTGTCCACTCATTCAAAAAGATGCTTGTATTTTTCTTTTATTTGTACTAAAAGTTCTTTTTTTTTTTCTCATCCATATGATAAATCTTTTTTCTAATTTTATGAATCTCTTCTAAAGATTTTTCTTCTTTTAATAAACCATTTCCTCTGGAGTGCATATTATCACATCTTTTTCTTTTAATTTTTCATTTATCTTTTTTATATGAAATTTTGTTTTAAATTTGACTATATGAGTTAAATTCCAACTAATTAATGCATCCATTTCATATTTAGTAGCTATAGCAATGTGAAGGGCATCATTATAATATTTTTTTGGAATAATACCCTCATTTACATAAATGTCTGCCAATTTTTCTGCTTCTTCTGAACTTTCTAAAGCCCTCATTTTATACTTGTTAATAACATTCAAGAGTAATTCTTTCTTCTTAACTGAAGCTTGTTCAATTTCCAATAACACAATATCTGAAATGAATACCTTATATTCATTTATTAAATTGAAAAACTCTTGAGTGATTTTCATTTTATCGGGAGCATCTTCAGCAAATAAAAAATTAATTACTGAAGTTTCCAAATATATTTTTATAATAATTCTCTTTTTTACTTTAATTATAATATCTATTTTTAAGTTTATATTTTCTTTCATTTACTTCATTAAAATCGAAATGAGCTTTAATAGGGTCATTGTTAGATAGTTTTCTTACTATTTTCCATTTTCAATATTTTCCTTATTATTTATAATGACATTAATACTTACGAATGATTTAAAATTTTTCTACATATCACTTACATATCATACCCTTAAATAAAGTTTCCATTCTGTTCTTAAAAGCATGGAAAGACTACAAATTTTAAAAGCGTCTCCTAATC
>JAUWBH010000122.1 GCA_030605085.1 Promethearchaeota archaeon
GGAGAGCTATAAAAATGCTCAAGAAACTTATGCGAAGTCTCTGAATAGTATTGAATATAAACCCCTCAAAAGGAGAGTTCAGGAGAAGATAGAATATGTTCGTGCTTGGAATCTGATTGAGACAGCCAAAGCATATCATAAAAGTGAATTCCATCTAAAAGCAAAGAGCAGTTATGAAGGAGCAAGTGAAATCCTGAAAAAAGTGCACAGATACAATTATGAAGCAACGTATTACTCTGCTTGGGCATCGTTAGAGGAAGCAGAACAATTAAGTAAGCAAGAAAGGCAAAAAGATGCTATAAATCAATACAATATGACTATAAAAGCTTTTGAAAACGCCATTAAGACACTTATTGAAGCGTCAACGAAATCTAAGGAACAGACAGAAAAAGAACGAATCAATAAACTTGAAAAAGTAGCCAAAATAAGGATTAATTACTGTTCTGCTAAGATAAACCTATAAGAAGCGTTAATATTAGGGAAGAAAGGAGAACATTCCACAGCAGCAGAAAAATTTGCGATGGCAGCATCTATATTTAGGAGTGTTTGTACTAGATATAAATTAGAGAGAGAAAGAAAGGAGCTTGAAGCTATATATTATCTTTGCCGAGCTTGGGAAAGCATGGAACTTGCAGAAAAATACGGAGAACCAGAAAGATTTGAAGAAGCAGCACATTTATTTACAAAAGCTAGTAACCTCTTTACAGATATGAAATTAAAATTATTAGCTTCAGGTAATTCAGCCTTTTGTCAAGCCTTAGAATACGGTCATAAATTTGATGAGTCAATTGAAACAAAAATTAAAACGGATTTATATCCTAAAGTTAAATTAATGCTCAGTAAAGCAGCTTCCTTTTATGGAAAGGGAGGTTTTGAAAACGTAGCTAATTGGGCGCTGGCTACTTCAATCTATTTTGATGCCGCATGGCATTTAATTAAAGCTGATCAGTCGTCGGATCTTAACGAAAAAGGAAAACTTTTGGGAATTGGATCAAAATTTTTAAAATCTGCGTATGAATTATTTGGTGAAGCTGGTTATAAAGATAAAGAGGCAGAGGTTCAAAACAGATTAAAAAAGGTAGAGAAGGAAGAATCCATTCTTTTTTCAGTTTTAAGCACTATAAAGGAACCATCTATTTCTCGAAGTACTATAGGTATAGTTGCCCCTTCTTGTCCCATTGAGAGCAGTCAATCTCCTAGATTAAGCGAAGCACGCCAGTTAATCGAAGAAGAAAGAAGAGTAGCAATAGAGAAAACAGAAAGGAAGAAATACGCCCTCATCTATAGAGATTTACTTAAAGAGTACCCAAGAGTTCAGAAAAGGGAATGCAGAGTTGCTATTGCTCAAATTGGCGTATCGAAATCTGGTAACATAATGGGCGAATTCTACGAAATGAAGCCTTCAGGTCTTTTAGGTCTTCGAGAGGATAAGGTTGATTTAGTTAGATCCAGAGTTAAAGACATGATTGAAAAGGCACATAATGAGGGAGTTAACGTCTTACTCTTCCCTGAATTGACAATTGATCTCAATTATGGTGAACTTCTGGAAGCGATTGCAGACTTCGCTAAATTATACGAGATGTATATCATACCGGGATCCTATCACGATCAAGAATCAAAGCGAAATGTTAGCATGGTTTTTGGACCTGAGGGTATTCTCTGGGAACAAGAGAAACACATTCCTGCGATTATAAATGTAGGTAAAGGAAAACATTTTAAAGAAGGAATAGAGGTGGAAAGGCTCCCTCGAAAATCTATCGTCTGTAACACGGAATATGGAAGAATTGCAATCGCTATTTGCCGAGATTTCCTCGACATGGATTTAAGAGTAGAATTAAAAAATTTTGAACCCCCAATAGACATAATATTAAACCCCGCTTTTACTCCTGTTACGGCGGACTTTAAAGCTGCCCACTTTGATGCTCGCAGGTCAATTTATGCTTATTGCTTCTTTGCTAATGTGGCTGAATTTGGAGAATCTTTGATATTTACTCCAGAAAAGGATCGTACTGAAAGAATTATACCCACAAAACAAGAAGATTTGATTTATAAAGACATAGACCTGTTTAAATTGCGTTCAGAACGTAAAAAATGGGAAAAAGAGCAAAAGAAAGAAGTACAATTTATTCAAAGTACAAGATAGCTACATATATAGATTTAATTTGTATTTGCTAATATTTTAAAATTTTCAACAGAAGATAATAATTGAAATAATATTCTTGGAACTTTTAAAATCCTTTGAAATCGCATAAATTTTCAAAGAAAAGTTTCATATGATTTTTAATAGAGTCAAGAACTAGATTTGAAGCTTTAGAAATTATACTAATTTTTTAAAACATCATTAATAGGATTATTCATACTTTTAGAACATAACGACCAGAGCGAGTTTGTTGAACACACCATTTTGATATTAGACGGACGAGTTGTTCGTCAAGTTCTTTAAAAGTCGCATAATACCAAATCTCGTCAATATTTATTTCGTGTCTTCCTTTTCCTTTGATCTCTTTTATTTTGACAGTTATACCGTTTTCTTGTTCAACATAAATTTCTTTAACAAGAAATTCAATGTAATCAATTCCCGCTTCTCTTAGTTTTTTTACCACGCGCCTTTTAATTACTAATCTTAGAAAGTTTATATCCTCATAGTTGTATGCAAAGAATTATAACAAGCCTAATTGACCAGACAAAAAGATTTTTATAGTCTTTTTTTCTAATTATTTTATTATTAATCAAACGCTTTACACCCTTATAAATTGTTTAGAAATCTTGATTTTCGTGTATTTATTACTAACCTAAACCTAAAGGGCTTACAATGAAAATATATCCCCAATTAATTATTCCACCAATCAACAAGGCAATGCTTACTTCAAGAGCAGATACTTTTAAAGCAAATTTCCAATTGGTCTCTTTGGCTATGATAATAATGGTAGCAAAACACGGAATATATAACATTGTAACCAAGCAAAAAATTATCATTTGGATTGGTGTCATTAATTCTAAAAGAGTTAATCCCATAGAGTTAGCAAGAATAGCAAGGAGGATTAGGGTTAATTCTTTGCGTAATATTCCATAAATTAAAAATACTCCAGTAACGATTGGTAAACCTAACCAAAACACAGTAATTGGAGATAATACGATATTTATCGGTGCTAAAAGGTTAAAAATGAGCATTATCTCTAATAAAATTCCAATAATAACTATTATAGGCATAGATTTAAAAATAAATTCTTTACTTCTAAACCACGTTTGTTTCGCAATAACACCATAATTAGGAACTCTATATTCGTGCAACTCCATAATTAAATCTGTACATTGCCCCGGCATTACTTTATTTAAAATTCTCCCTACAATTAAAATTACAGAAAAATTAATCGTAAATAAAAATAGAACCCAAATAAGTCCTAGATATCGCCCTACTAAGCCTAAAACAACCGCCATTACTGCTGCACAAGGTACAAGAGAGGATAACGCAACCGAAATTTTCTTTTCTCGATATGTTTCCATGATTCTACATCCTGCACAAGCAGGAACATTACAACCAAATCCTAATATCATAGGAATTATTGTTTTACCATGCACTCCTAAAGCATGCATGAGTCTATCCATTAAAAATGCTGCACGGGGTAAATAACCAGAATCTTGTAAAATTTCTATTATCAAAAAGAATGGGATAACATAGACCAAAACGCCTCCAACAGCTCCAAAGAAACCCCCCACACCCCCATCCCACAAAATTTTAACCCATAAAGTATCTTCACCGTAAATTGTGTAAATAATTTCACTCCAAATAACAAAACCTTCGTCAAATATTCCACCTAAAAAATCTCCAACCATAAAAGTAAATGCGTAAATACCGAATATTACTAAAACTAATATTACATAACCCCAAACTGAATGGGTTGTTAGATGGTCGAGTTTATCTGCAAATGAAACCTTATCTGTTACTTTTTTATCTTTAACTTTTACTACTTTTTCAATTATTTTATGTATATTACTGTATATCTCAGATGAAATAATTGTATTGATATCTTCCCCATGATAATCTTCTAGCTCTTTACGGCATTTATCAGAACTGCTAATAATTTCACGCTTTTTTTCGTTTATCTCAAAAAGCTTATTTATTTCTTCATCTTGCTCTAATAGTTTTATTGCGAGGAATCTAGGGGAATAATTATATTTGGAACTCTCTTCTTTGGAATTTTCAATTCTCTTAGTTAAATCTTTTATTTTAGTCTCAACTTCTTTCCCAAATTTAAGTATAGAGGACAAATCAGGAAAAATAAACTCTTTTTTGATTGATGTAAATGCATCCGTATGCTCGTGAATATGTTCTGTTCGATAATAGTCATGAATATGATGACTAAAGTCAACCTTCTTCTTTTCATTATAATGAGAGTGAGGATGCCGGTAAACAACCATCTCTATGGCTTCTTCTAATAGTTGATGAACCCCTACGCCGTGAACAGCAACAACTGGAAGAACTGGAAGTTTAAAGAGCCTTTCTAATTCTTTAAAGTCAAGTTCGATATCTCTTTTTCTTAAAATATCCATCTGATTAAATGCTAGAATCATTGGAACCTTTAATTCTAATAACTGAAATGTAAAAAATAAATTTCGTTCAAGATTAGTAGCATTAATTACATTGATTATAACATCTACTTCTTCTGAGATAATATATTCTCTACTAACGATTTCTTCCAGTGAATATGTAGATAAACTGTAAATCCCTGGAAGATCGACGATATTAAAACGATATCCCAAAAAATCTAAATATCCTTCCGTTCGTCCTACGGTTTTTCCAGGCCAGTTTCCAATAGTTTGTGAAAGTCCTGTAAGCTGATTAAAAATAACAGATTTGCCAACATTAGGATTACCAGCCAAAGCTATATTTATTGTATCTTTATAACTTCCATCATCCTTTTTGTGTCTCTTTTTAGGTAAATGACTGCTCATTTTTTTAGCTTTATTAAAAAACTACTCAGATTTTAAATGTTACAACTTTTATTACAATCAACACTTATTTTAGCCGCGAGACCCCTTCCTAAAACGAGTGTAGTACCCCTTACAACTATTTTAACAGGTCCTCTAAAAGGAGCAGATTTCTCTTTAATAATTTTTACTCCGGGAACGATGCCAAGATGAGCAAGACGTTGTTTCGCCTTCCGTCCTGCATTTACACTTAAAACGGTAAGCTCTGCTCCATTCTCACATTCTGTGAGACACTTAATTAATGGTCGAGTTTTTTTAACTGTATTTTCTACCATTAAATAGTACCTTTTAATTAAGAATATTTAAAAAAAGATCTTCTATGGATATTAAAATGTACATAGCATAAAAATTTAGTTGTGTTATTTCATAAATCTCTTACTTTCATTCTAATTTCTTAATATATTTGCTATATTTTCTGAGTTAAGTTTTCCTATATTCAAAGAATTTTTCTTTTAACTAATGCTATTTAACTTAATAAAAACATTCATGAATTACCAATCAAACGAAATAAAAACTTAAGTGATAAATGTTTGAGCGATTTAGAAGGATTAACGAGAAGATTATTGAAAAAGGGGAATTCTGACCAAGAAATTATAAATAGATTAGTCCAAGAATATCTCGATTATAAGGACATTGACCAAAATCTAGCAAATAAGTTAGCCAGTGCTGTTTTAGAGGAATCTAAAATGAGTGATATTAATTCGGTTTCAGACTTTTTTATCAAAGATCTATTATATGTTCATAGAGCTAATGTAACAGTCGGAAAGCAAGGAGTAGGATGTCGAGGTGCGGGAGACTTTTTCGTACATAAATTAATCGCAGAATTGTCCGAGACTAGTCAGAAAGCTTATTTAGCACCTAAATCTTTGGATGATGCAGGTGCGGTTAGATTGGGAGATTTCGTAGAACTTAAAAAAATTCCAATTGATATGAAAAATTTAATTATAGTATCAAAAATGGAAGGAATTCATTCTCGATTGAGCGATTTTCCCTTTATATGTGGATTTCATGTTGCAAGAGCAGCTCTAAGAGATTTATTAGTTAAGAGAGCAAAACCAATTTCAATAATGGTTGATGTCCATTTGGGAGATGATGCTGATGTTGGAAAGTTATTTGATTTCATGGCAGGCATTTCGGCAATTTCCGAACTATCAATGGTCCCAATAACAGCGGGTTCAACATTAAGAATTGGAGATGATATGGTCATAGGAAATCGTTTAGTTGGAGGTATAAGCGCTGTGGGTCTTGCAAGTAATAAATTATTGGCTAGAAGAAATATAAAAGTTGGAAATAAAATTTTAATGACTGAAGGCGCTGGAGGAGGAACTATTACTACTACTGCCATATATTCTGGAAATCACGATGTTGTAAAAGAAACCTTAAACATTAATTTTCTCGATGCTTGCGAAATTATTTTAGAATCAGATTGGCTTGACGAAATCTATGCTATGTGTGATGTTACAAATGGTGGTCTTAGAGGAGATTTGTATGAAATCAATTACGAAGCAAATTGTGGTGTAACTATTTATGAAGAAAAAGTTAGAAGACTTGTTAATCCGAAAGTTTTGGAGTTATTAGAAAATGTTGGTGTTGATTATTTAGGAGTATCCTTGGATGCGCTCCTTATTTACTGTTCTGAAAGGATATCAGAAAAAATTATTTCTAAACTGGCTAAGAATAACATTAAATGTGCTGAAATTGGGTTTGTCGATGATTCAAATCAAGTTTCAATGATTTTTGGAGATGATATGAAAAAAGAGATTTTACCAAGATTCAGAGAATCTGCTTACACTAAAATAAAGCAAGAAATTGGGGAGGAAACTCCAGAAAATTTAGATTATATGGAAAAAAAAGTTGAAAAAGCAGCAGGAGACGCTTTAAAAAAGCGAAAAAAGATTATAGAATACATAAAAACACTTAACAGATAAAAAATTGCTATTCAATCCTCGTCAAGACATAATATCTCGTTCATTGAGCCTGATCTAAAACCTTCAACATCAATTGTTATGTAGCAAAAGCCTATTTCTTTAAATTTATTTGTAATCAATTCTAAATTCTCTTTCGTTAAAACTTTAGGAAAATCTTCAGGAAATATTTCAATACGGGCAAGATTGTCATTGTGATACCGTACTCTTAATTGTTTCAAATTGAAAGCCTGTTTTAAGAATCGTTCACCTTCTCTAATTTGATTTAATTTCGTCTCATTTATAACTTGGTCGTAGGGGATCCGAGAAGAAAAACATGCCATAGAAGGTTTTGATTGGACTTCTAAATTATAAGCTCTACAAATTTCTCTTATTTCTTGTTTATTTATTTTAAAATCAATATATGGAGTGTAAATGCCTAATTCTTTTAGGGCTTGCATCCCTGGTCTATAGTCCGAAAGATCATCTAAATTTGAACCATCTACGATAATGTCAAAGTCTTTTTCTTCTTTAATCTTAATTATATCAGAATATAATCCTTTTTTACAAATATAACAACGATTTTTTGGATTTTTCGTAAAATCTTCGTCGTTTAACGGGTTTCTCTCAATTAAAATATGGGGTATTTCATGTTTTTTTGCAAACAGATTGGTGATGGTAATTTCCTCTTCGGGATAAAGAATTGATTCTTCAGTAATTAGCAGAGTTTCCTTTGCATATTTTCTAGAAAGAAAGGCTAAGAGCGAACTATCGACTCCTCCTGAAAATGCTACAATAACTTTTTTCTCAGCAAAAAATTCAATAAGTTTATTTAACTTTTTCTCAAGATATGTAGATAATTTTTTCATTTCCCAATAAAAATAGGGAATTAATTCTAAAAAATTTTAATATTATAAATTAAAAATAAAAATTTTTAAATTTTGAAATTTTTTGTATTTTAGATGAAAGAGTTTAAATTCTACATTGTGGATGTTTTTGCTGAAAAAAAATACGCAGGCAACCAACTTGCGGTTGTTATATGTAAAAAGGCGCTTTCTGACATTGAAATGCAACAAATTGCAAACGAGATGCATTTTTCTGAAACAACTTTTATCTTATCTGAAAAAAAGCGTGATAACGGCTATGATGTTCGAATTTTTACCCCAATAGTAGAAGTTCCTTTTGCAGGGCACCCAACGCTAGGGACAGCATTTATAATACAGCGCGAAATCATTAAACAATCTATCCAAACAATAGTTTTAAATCTAAAAGTGGGACAGATCCCAGTAGAGATCAATTACATTGAAAATAATTTTGATATGTTATGGATGAGGCAAAAAGAACCGAATTTTGGTAAAACTTTTGAGCCTGAACCAATTATGGAACTTTTAAACCTCAACAAGGGTGACTTAGATGAGAGATTTCCAATTCAAGAAGTTTCTACAGGACTTCCTTTTTTTATTATTCCTTTAAAATCTTTAAATTCCATAAAACGAGCTAAAGTAAACCAAGATAAGTACTCCAAATTCATAAATGATACAAACGCAAAATTGATGCTCCTTTTTTGTCCTGAAACTTATATTCAAGAGAATGACTTGAATGTAAGAGTGTTTACAGGTTATTATAGTATACCTGAAGATCCAGCTACGGGTTCTGGTAATGGTTGCTTGGCAGGATATCTAGTGAAATATCGTTATTTTGAAAGAAATCAAATCGATATTCGAGTAGAACAAGGTTACGAAATAGGAAGAAAATCGCTTCTTTTCCTAAGAGCACAAGAAAAAGGTGAAAAGATAGAAGTATATGTAGGGGGAAATGTGATAATGATTGCTAAAGGCGTACTTTATTAAATAATTTACGTAATTAACAACTCAAAACTCATCTTTTTAACATTCTTATAAAATTTTAAATTAATTCTCACTTTTATCTATCTAAGAAGTTTTCTCAAATTAAGGGATAATTATAAGAGTTCACAACAATTTTCAAAAAGTTATCGAAAAAATATTTTTTAAGGGAAAATCTACCAAACAAAGCAGAAAATTTACGTTTATTCTTGGAAATTTATTTTTAATGTTATTCTTATATTCTATTATCTTAGTTCTAATTTTATACCCTTGGACAGGTAGCTTACACCCAGAAGGCACGGGGTATCGCTTAGATTTTCTTGGGGACAATTCTATTCCATTTATTCCCGAAATGGCGATTTTTTACGTCTTTCTCTTTTTTCCAATGGTTGTATTAACTATGATATATTTTGCTTTTATTGACGAAGAAAAAGGCTACGCCGTAGGATGGGCTATAGTAACTATGAATGCGATAGCTACCATTTTCTACATCATATTTCCAGTGTCTACATATTGGTGGAGGCAAGAACTCTTAGCTAACAGGATTGAAGGCAATTTCTTTGCGGAAGTTATGTACTTTTATTATGAAAACGAAACATCATTTAATTGTCTTCCAAGTATGCACGCTGGAATGAGTACAATCTGCTTTTTTATATGGTATCAATTTTATAAAAGGAATCCTATTCTCAAAAGAAAAATCGTAGCAATTATTGCTTTTATCATTGCTTTTGGTGTGGTCTTATCAACTTTATTTGTAAAACAGCATTACATCATCGACGAGATTGTTGGAGTTGCATTGGCATTTATCGTTGGTATTCTTGTTTTTAAAAGATCTAGTGGATGGAAAGAACTAAACAAATAGAACACCATTGTTAAACAATAGTACACAAGATCTTATTATCCAAGGCTTAAATACTTGCTAAAAGAAAAGAAATCAACCCAAGAAACGCTCCAACCTTTAAAGTTAAGCTTATTTTTTTAAAATCTTTTTTCTCTAAGTTTTTACGCAATGATAAGACTGTCGCAAAACTTACAACCACAATCCCAAAAATCATAGAAATTAAAAATAAAAGCGGATTTATAATGTTGCTAAATATCGGCAAGATAAAAAAGATGATCGCTAATATTTCAAATATTACAGAGAAAACGGTCGCTTTTTTAACTCCAAGTTTAATTGCTAAAGTTTTAACGCCTTCAGTCTTATCACCCTCTATATCTTCGCAACCCTTTACTATTTCTCGAGAGAGTAAAAGGAATGTTGAAGTTAAGAAAAAGAAGTAAATATATGGTGGGATAACTGAACTATTTAAAACTGCACCGTAAATGAGTCCTATAGAAAATGATATACTCACGATTATATTACCTGGAAAGCCACTTTTCTTGCCCCAAAAGGCGTATAACCATCCAATAAAACCAAAAAACGCAGCTAAGATAATGTTTAAAAAACCTAAATTAAAGAGAAAACTATGGAAGACCGCAAATGCAATCCCTATCGCATATGTTATGACAAACAAAATCTTCGCTTGCTTTAAGCTTACTGCACCACTAGGTATTGGTCTGTTTGGTTTATTGATTTTATCGATTTCTAAATCGTAGATATCGTTAATAATCATTCCTGAGCCTGCTAGAAAGTAATATGTTAATACGCCTAAAAGAATGTTAATTAATAACATATTGAGAGGAATTCCGGTGCGGGTGTTTAATATGCCAATTATAACTGTAAGAGAACCCATTAGACAATTGACAGGGCGCATTATAACAATGCTTCCAATAGTAAAGCTTTTTTTAGATCTCATAGGATAATGAAATTTTATTTTTTTATATATATATTAAATCAATTTTTTAAAAAAAGTTTTTTAAAATTCAAATCTTTTATACTCACTGAGACTTTTTAAAATTCTTCATTACTTGAGAAATAAACTCCTTAGTTTCCTTTCTTGATAAAAAACCTCATCCCTCCCTCCTACAATAAATTTGACTGAACTTAATCCATTCCTAAAATTTTAAAAATTTAAATAACTACTTTTTAAATAAAATTAACAAAAATGAAGAATATAATTATGACAAAAACTAAATATTCAATTACAATTGAAGGTGAAACCGTTCAAATAAGCACTGCAGCAGATTTAGTAGTTGCACTAGATGTTCTACAAGGTCAACATGATCGCGAAGTTTTAAAACAGTTAAAACCTCATATCACTAAAATCATTGTTAATTCACAAGGATTACACTCTACTTTAAGGGTATTGATTCCAGACGACCAGATTTACTTGATTGAAGCTCTTGGTACTCATTTGGTAAGCGTTGTGGAAAAAATCGCTCCTCTCCGGGATATTTTAGCCACATTAGAAGAAATGAAAGTCGAGGTGAAAATAATGGAAACGCTCGGTTCGGAAGGATTACGATATTTGATCAATTCAGCAGAAGGATTATCCGAGATCCTTGAGTGGGTTTATGAGAAATGCGATAAACTGGTCCTCGACTTACTCGGTACAGAATTTTTGAAGAACCTATTTCAGAGTGGATACGAACTAAGCTTGGTTTTGTATTCTTTAGATTACACGCGCCAAGAGGCGCTTATCGACATATTGAGCTGGGAAAATGTAATGTTACTAATTAGAAATCGTCGCGATTTAGCCCATCTTTTTCGTGCTTTACCTGTTAAACTCAGTAAGCGATTGTTAACTTATTTCACTAAGGATCAGCTGTGGAATATCATACGTGATGAGCATGGTTGGTGTTACCTTTGTAATTATCTCGAAGCCGAAGAAATTGCATACCTTAGCAAGCTATTGGGGGTGAAATAAAACATGCCAAATGAACAAGTTGCCACTTGGACGCGCGATCCGAATTTGCGCGGTTCGCTCGCTCCACTTCGCGGAAGTAAATATTCGATTTTTGATGCTCATTTACATGTAGTTAATTTCATACAGGAAACACCTGGAGGAAAGGTTTTGATCCAAGCCATGGATCGCTCTAATGTTAGTAAAGCCGTTATTTTTGGATTACCCGTCGCTAAGATATGGGCTGAATACGATCGAGAGCCACCCAATTATTATCTTGCTAACGATTCGCGGTGCTACTATTACAGTTATACAGATACGGTTGTAGCTGAAATGGTTCGTGCCTTGCCAGAAAAACATAGAAATCGACTCTATCCCTTGATCTGTGGGTTTAATCCAACTGATAAATTTGCTTTACGCGATGTAGAGCGATTATATGCTCAATATCCAGAATTATGGTGTGGAATTGGAGAAGTATTATTACGACACGACGATTTAACGGCACTCACATACGGAGAGCCCGCCCGTGCTAACCATCGTGCGCTTTGGCCAATTTATAAGTTCGCCGCTGATCACGACTTACCAGTCCTCCTTCATCATAATATCACCTCTGTAAGCAAGAGCGACCATCCAGTATATCTTTATGAGCTTGAAGAGGCACTTCGAGACTTTCCTCGCACTCGCTTTATTCTCGCTCATTGTGGAATATCACGAAGAGTTAATGTACCATTTTATTATCAGATGATTAAGCGTCTGCTCGATCAATACCCTTTACTAGTTGTAGATTATTCCTGGATTATCTTTGATGTTATAATCTGTCCCGAAAGGAAACCTAAAAAAGAGTGGATTGAGTTGACGGAGGATTATAGCAATCGTATCTGTTTAGGATCCGATTTAGTAACAAAATTCGAACGATTGGGACCTGAAATGCATCGATACGACGTTTTTCTTGACCAACTCAGCGAAGAAGCTCGTGATAATGTATGCAGGAACACCGCAGAGCGTGTTTATGGCGGAAACAAAGGTAAAGTGCGAAAGGCTTAATTTGATCAATATAGAATAATTTATTGAAATATATATAAATTAAATGACATTTTTTTTAGATTCTTTTTTTATATCATCTTTAAAAATGAATACATTAATCAAAGTTAGTGTTATCTGATATTATCAAGATGTAATTATGAGATAACTTTTAATAAATCAGTAAATTGGCGATCTATAATCAATATAAAGGATACCCTCATTTGATAACATTAATTGAGACAAATGAATTTTAATAAGATGAGATTAACTGAGATAATTCAAATAAAATCGTCATCAAAATTATCTCAATTGTGTCATAAAGCCAAAAATTTATACAATTTAGCTAATTGGTACTTTAGACAAGATTTTTTCAATTTAAATAATATTCTTTCTTATTACGATTTGGATTTCATTATAAAACACAAAAAAGCATATAGAGATTTACCTGCTCAAACATCTCAACAGATTCTCAAGTATATTTCAAGAAATTGGAAGTCTTATTTTAAAGCTCTGAGAGAATGCGAAAAAGATTGCGAGAAATTTAAGAGAAGACCACAAATTCCAAAATACAAAAAGAAAAATGGAGAATCTATCGTTATTTTTACAAATCAACAATGTAGAATTAAAAATGGATATTTACGCTTTCCTAAAAAAGTTAATCTCAACCCTATAAAAACAAGAATTCAAAATAAATTAAAAGAAGTAAGAATAATACCATTAGGGGGTTGCTATAAAATTGAGATTGTGTACGAGAAAAAAATTCAGGATTTAGGATTAAATCAAGATAATATTTTAGCGATTGATTTAGGATTGAACAATCTTATAACTGCTGTAAACAATATTGGTAAAAAACCGATTATTGTTAAAGGTAAAGTTCTAAAATCTATAAATCAATTTTACAACAAACAATTAGCTTACTTTAGAAGTATAGAAAACAAGAAAGGTAATTTTCAGGACACAAAAAGAATCAAAAAATTAACGTTAAAACGCAACAACAAGATTACAACTTTATTTCATAGAATTTCACGATTCGTTGTAGATTATTGCGTTCAAAACGACATTGGAACAATTGTAATTGGACACAATAAAGGCTGGAAGCAAAAAATAAACATAGGAAAGAGAAATAACCAGAATTTCGTTCAAATTCCATTTTACAAATTACTACAACAAATCAAATACAAATCTGAATTGGTAGGAATACAATTTGAAACGGATGACGAGTTTTATACTTCTAAATGTAGTTTTTTAGACAACGAAGAAATCAAAAAACACGATAAGTATCTTGGCACGCGAATAAGGCGAGGGTTATTTCGAGCTTCAAATGGAACGATTATTAACGCCGACGTGAACGCGGCATATAATATCCTGAAAAAAGCATTCCCAAATTCCATAACGGTTGATGGGATGGAGGCATTCGGACTAATGCCACAAATAATTCAACAAAACATCGTTGATATTATTATTTGAAACAATTTGAATATCATTTTATTCATTTTGATAGTCTGGATTATTACTATTTGTAATTCCTATTTTAGAAAAACTTTTTTTATCTCTAAATTGGTTAGCTGTCTCTTTGATCACATCAATAATTACCTTTAATGAGGCACCATTGTCGCCTAAAATATATTTTTCTAAAAATGTACCCATAACAATAATATTAGCGCCCGCTTCGATAAACGCTTCTGCGTCCTCTTTATTTTGAACGCCACCCCCAACAATTAAAGGGATGTTCAATACTTTTGACGTTAATTTTATGATATCTGTTGGAATTCTTTCACCCCCCGATCCTGCCTCTAAATAGCAGAGTTTAAACCCAAACATTTCCGCAGCTAAAGAATAAGCGGCAGTTAGCTTTGGTTTTTTTCTAGGGAGCAATTTTGCATCAGATATCCATCCTGCAGATGCACCAGGTTCAATTATTAGATACGCCATTGGAATATATTCGAGATTTGACATTTTAATTAGATAAGCAGCAAGTGCCTGTTGTCCTATAATGAAATAAGGATTTTTAGAGTTCAAAACCGACATGAAGAGAATAGCGTCAGCTTTTTCAGATACATTAGCTACACCTCCAGGAAAAATTATTATTGGTACTTCCACATTTCTTTTTATTAATTCTATTGTTTTATCAACATACGCTTGATCAAAAGCCGTACTTCCTCCAACTAAAATTGCGTCAGTCCCAGCTTGTTCTGCAAATTTCGCCATTTTTGCGGCTTTATTTGGGCTCTGACTAATTGGATCTGGATCTATTAAAGAAAAATGTAAAGCTCCGTCTTTATTAAGTTTTTCTATAATATAGGAATATGTAGCGTCTGAACATTTATCAAGTACAATATCAACCATTTTCCTTAACCAAAAGTAGAATTTTGAATTTTATTATAAATTTGAATTGCTTTATCTTTCCAATCTTCAAAATTATCAATATTATTTGGAAATTTTTCATAGTGTATAAATATATTGTTCATTTTTATTCGCAGATAGTTTAAATCTAATAATAACTTTGGATTAGATATTCCTTTAATTGCTTTCGAAACAATATCAAGCAACGATAAATTTATACGACCCGTTGACGATATTTCTAATATTTCTCCACCAGTTAATAAATCTTTTTCTAAACTAAAATTTAAAGACTCATTTGATAATTTTTGAAGCGTTATTCTTAGCAAATCAAGAGATGCAAACTCAGCTCCAAAACTAGTCATTATTTTATAATTATAATCCCATAATTTATTTAGCGAATAATTTCCTTCTTCTATTGCACTAACAGCCGTGGTGGCAGCAAAATTACCTGCTCTCATTGAAGGGTCAATTCCTCCTCCGTGAATTGGATTAACATGACATCCAGCGTCCCCAACTAACATGATACCATTATCAGCACACGACCAAAGCGGTCGTCTTATTGGAACGATTCCCCCTCCTGTAGAAATTATCTCGTAATTATTAGTTTTTACAAATTCAGTAAACACATTTTTTTGATAAAGTTCCTTTACTTTACCTTTATAATCCGTAAATGTTCCTAATCCAATATTAACAGAGGTTTCATTTTTCGGGAAATACCAAATATATCCACCTGGAGCTTTTTCTTGATCTAAGATGATTGTAATATATTCGGGATCATTGACTTGCTGATCTTGATTGGAAAATTTTACTATTTCTCGATAACATAATATCGTATCCTCTTTGAAAATCTCTTTCTCAATAACAGAACTTTTTACAATTTTTCTTAAAGGAGAGTAAAAACCGCTGGCATCAATTATTATTCTTGTTTTAAAATCTATTTTTTCACCGTTTTTCAATCTGACTTTTAAACCTGACACAAAATTACCTTGATAAATTAAATCTAAAGCCATAGTATTATCTAAAAATTGATTTACTCCAGCATCTAAAGCTTCGTTTAATAATCTTTGCCCAAATTCTAATCTATTTACAATGTAACCCGCTTGTTTAGGATCCGTTAAGGTTAAACACTTTTGTAAATTTGGAGAATATAACTTTGCTCCTTTTATTCGACATGATAATTCTTCATCATTAGGGTGTTTAATTTTTAAATAATCAAAGATTTCAGAGCCTACAGCATCGCCACATATTTTATCTCCAATTCTACTTTTCTCTTTGCTATCAATAAGACAAACATCTAATCCTTTTTGAGCCGCAAATCGAGCGGCAGTAGTTCCACCTGTACCAGCCCCTACAACAATTACATCAAAGGATTTTTTTAATGTACTCATTCGATTTTATTACATTATTAAAATTATTAAATATTTTTAATAAATGTCATAATGCTTTTTTATTTAAAAAGAAATCAGATTAAAATTAATATTAAGTGTGTGTAGTCTATATGTTAGTCTATACTATTTCAGTTATCTGTTCGAGTGAGAGTCACTTATAATTGATTTTGGAAGGTCGAACTCATTTTTTTTAGAAAAAAATAAAAAAAAAGAGTTATAAATTAAATCGATCAAAAAAAGATAAGAAAAATATTTGAATTTATATAAAAGTTAATAAAACCAATATATATATTATTATCGTCGTACCAATGGGCACTGTTAAATCATCCGCTATACTAGGCGAGAGCAATTCAATAATAGTTGCTAAAATGCTCGTAACTAAAGAATAAATTATAATTGTGGACCAAGTTAAAGGATACTGTGTTAATGGATTAATTAAACCGAAATAAGTAAACGCCACCAAGCTTAATAAGAAAGCTGAGCCAAACATAGTTAGAGATCCTTCAAGAGTTCGAGTTCTGGTCCAAGGGAATTTTATTTTAATTCGACCCCAGCGCTTTCCAATCACTGAAGCAAGTGTATCTGAGACAATCATTATTAAGATTCCTGCGATTGGAAAATATAGTTGATGCGGTGCGAAAATAACAAAAATAGTCATTAATGTAGTTATGCTTAAACAGTAGAAAAACGGACCCATAAGCCGTCCTGCTTTCTCTTCAGCTTCTTCGCCAATTGAATCGTATAACTCCTTGAGCTTTTTAACTTTCGATCCCTTAGAACTAAGAAATGTGAGAATTGTTAAGGAACCAGCTATTATTATTGAAAAAAATGGATAATTAAAAAAAGGCGTTATTAAAACCGAAAGACCTGCAAAGAAATGGACTATTTTTCTGGCAGTAAACTTCGAAATTAAGTCCTTTTTTTTCAATATCACAGGAATTTGGATTATAAGAAAGATATAGGCATATGTTAATAAAAGGAGTAAAAAATCTACTAATAGAAGTTCTAAAGTTAATACCATATTTCAAACCATTTGAGTTGTTTTATTAAATTTTTAAAATTTTTTTAATAAATTAATAAAACTTTAGTTTTTAACCTTTAAAAAGATTTATCAAAAAAGAAACATAAAATTTTATTCAAGAGATTCTTTTAGAAAAATCCATAAAAGATTATTAAATTTTATTGGTTCTCCAATCATAAAGCTATTTACAGCACCGTTAATGAGCTCTAATTTTGAGTTTAAGATTTTTTCATGCAATAATTCTTATTCAATTAGAGGGCTAATATCTCTTTTGAACCTACCGTAATTAAGGTGAATTGCTTAATTTTATGGGGAGATAATATTTTCTAAAAATAATAAAAATTAGTACATCACTTCTTGAACTACTCGCCCTTAAAAGGGTGAGATTCCTTCTTTCTCGAAAACTGCCCGAAGAGATTCCGAAGGATCTCTTTAGGTCTTACATCTTCTCCAAAGGCGTGATTTCCCGTCGTTCCAACGGTAGGGGTATCATCATGGATGATCGTAATATGTTTTTCTTCTCGTAAGATTCTCGTGCCTTCCTTTTTCAGATTAATAGACGCATTTTCGTCTCTATCGTGCGTAGTCCCGCAATTTAAACAAGTCCACGTTCTTTCTTGTAAGGTAAGGTTGTTGTTTTTCCAACCACAGCGAGAACACAACTTGCTGGACGCAAAAAATCTATCAA
>JAUWBH010000231.1 GCA_030605085.1 Promethearchaeota archaeon
CTTCATCCCAAATTAGGGAAATACTTTAATATGTTTTGCCATAAATGTAGAAGAAGAATTATATTCAACAAAACAAAAAAGCAAGGTCGTTCTTTATTTAATCAATATTCAATAACGGAAGATTTTATAAAAATTCTCGCAAACGACCCAATAAAAGCAAAAAAGGAGTATATCAACAATATAGCTAAAGGAAAAGTTACATGCCCCGCTTGTAAGGAAAAGTTCAATAAAAACATTAAAATTAAATTAGGTGTAAGTGAAAGAATTGAAGTTATTTCTACGTCACCAGAACCAATGCACCCTAACCATAGACCGCCATACATTAATGCCGTACCCTTATTTGACATAATACGATCTGTTAAAGGTATTAAAAGCACGAATAGCAAGACAGTTTTAAATACTTACAATAAAATAATAAATGAACTTGGAACCGAATTTGAGGTTTTAATAGAAACCCCTATGGAAAAAATCATTAAATTTGATGAAGGGGTTGCATCTGTCATTGAAGCAATAAGAGAGAATAAAATTGAATACACACCGGGGGGTGGCGGGACTTACGGACAAATTCAACTTAATATCTAATTAATTTAAAACCTAAAATTAACTTTCTGCTAATTTTTAGGACGAGTTATAAAAGAAATTTGTTTATATTAGCTAAATTTCAAACTCTAAACGAAGCGATAGTAACTCACCACATTTAGTACATGTCATGAAATCGAAAATCTTAAAAGCCACCACCATAAGCTCCAAATCTTTTCTAGGAAATTGATTTCTGAACTTTTTTATATAATCTCCAGATGGACAACTAATTATAGCTCTCACCTTGATTAGATTCTCATTATCAGAATCATTGAAAGCCCCATCAGTTGTTTTATTATTTAATTCAATTTCCATACTATTTAACCCCGAACATATATTGAATGAAAATTCAGTCTTATAAATTTATTTACTTTTAAATGTATTCTTTTATTCACACGAACAAGTAGAAATTCGATTGAATTATTGGATGCATTATGAAAATTTTTAATTTTAACTATTTTTTAAACAATTCTTCTTCTTTCTTATTTTACAATTAAACTTCTGTTATGAAAATTGGTGCATTATATAAATCTGTAAATTTGGCGCAAATTATGAAAATTGTGAGAAAAAAAATGGAGGAATAAAAATATAAACTTCAAGCATTTCTTAAATTTTATTATCTTATCTTTGTACTATTCAAATATTATATCAGTAATATTTGAAGAGTAATGATATGGTCGTGATATTAAAATTAAATAGATTCGAATCGATTTTAAATATTACTTGCATATTACTTTCTTATATTATTTGGATATAATACTCAATATTATAAATTGCTCCTAATTATGGTTGATAATTATGAATAATGATGAATTAGATTTAAGCGATATCGCGAGATCAAGAGCATCAGTAAGGTCTAGATTTAACGAAATCGCTCATCAAAATGTAAATTCTAACAGCTCCGCCAATTTAGATAGCGATACATATCTTTCGGATTTACTTAAAGTTTTAAAGATAAAATCTATCGTAGTTGGAATTGGTGGTGCAGGAAACAATACAGTGTCAAGAATGCAAGATATGGGTTCTGAATTTATTGAAACTTTAAATATTAACACAGATGCTCACGATTTATATTATTCAAATGCTAATCAGAAACTACTAATAGGAAAGGAAACTTGTAACGGATTAGGTTCAGGCAACGATCCTAGTATTGGAACTATTGCTGCAGAAGAAGATGTCAATCGACTTTCCCAAGTTTTAAAAGCAGATGTAGTTTTTTTAACTTTTGGATTGGGAGGAGGTACGGGTACAGGAGCGGCACCTATAGTTGCGAGGGAAGCTAAAAAGAACAACGCTACGGTTGTATCGTTTTGCTCGGTGCCTTTTACATCTGAAGGAACTGAACGAAGCCTAAGAGCAAAAAAAGGTTTAGCAGAACTTCTAAAATATTCTGATACATTAATCCCAGTCCCTAATGATAATCTTCTACGCTTCAATCAAAAGCTCCCCATTTTAACCGGCTTTAAGATAATGGATGAGGTTTTAATTAGAAGCATTAACGAAATTATTAATTTAATAAACAATTGTGGTTTGATCAACATTGATTACGCTGATGTGAGAAAAGTTATTCAAAAAAAAGGACAATACCCTTCTGGGTTAATAGGTATCACAGAATCTTTAGGAGACGAAGCCGATTTAATAAAAAAAGCGAGATTAGCGCTTCACAACCCCCTTTTAGAACCAGATACTAAAAAAGTCGATAATTGTATAGTTTCAGTTTCGGGAGATCACCAGCTATCTTTATCCCAAATAGATAAAATTATCTCGACAGTCTCAAGCGAAATTCCTGAAGACGCTTCTCTCAAATTTGGGACTTCCATAAATCCAATGTTAGGCTCGAAAATTAGGATTATGGCTTTAGGACGAGGACCAATCTCTCCTTACGTTCAAGCGGCAATCGATGGTACAGAATTTCCACACTCTAACTTCAGCCAATTCTAAATTTGTTTTCTCTAAACTAGGTTATAATGTTCTAATTTTATTCATCATTAAGCTTTTCTTTATGATTTACTTCTAATAAATAACAATTGAAAAAGGTGAATCTATTATTGGAAAAATAATGCCTGAAGAAGAGCTAAAAAAGGAAATACGGGATTTTTTTGAAAAAAGAAAAATAATTGTACTCTGCACTTGTTCGAATAATGTACCTCGCGCGACTCCGATGGATTTTTATATGGATAAGAAATCTGACGATTTTAATATGTATGTGGGACCTGCTCCGGGAAGGAAGGTAAAAAATATCGAGGAAAACCCAATTGTGAGCATTGGAATCTATACGCCTATGGATACCGGTAAAATTCAAGGGATGCAAATTACTGCTTCCGGTAAAGAGAGATTGATTTTTTTGAGAGAAGGGGACGATGATTTTGAAAAGGCTCAAAGAATAGTCCGAGGAAAAAGAAATCTAATCTTAAAAATAATTCCAGAAAAAATTGAGCTCCTTGATTATGACTTCATAAAAAAGGGGTACTCGCGTCTTCAGTATTTAGAACTAAAATGAATAATAAAAAAAAAGTTTTTAATTTTAAAAATTATATTTGATGTTGTTTATTTTGAGCAAAAGATTTTAGGAAAACATTAATTGTAATATTTAATAATATCAGATGTTCATCAACAACTAACCCTTGATTAAAATTGTTATCCGATAAAGAGAAGAAACAGCTAAAAAGTGCTCGTACTGATAAAGAACTAAAGAAGATATTTAAAACGATCGCATCTAAGAAACCCGATGAATTTTTTCCAACGCAAGAACTTAGGAACTTAGGTTACATTAGAAAACATTGCGAATGTTGTAGCGCTTTTTTCTGGACAATTATTAAGGACCGAAATGTATGCGGCGATCCTGTTTGTTTTGGTGGGTTTCAAGTTGCTGGAAAGCCACTAACGCATAAATTATCCTATATTGGGGTATGGAATAAAATTGTAGAAATTTTAGAACCAAGAGGATACAAACCAATTAAGCGATACCCTTGCGTTGCGAGATGGAACCCTACTTCTGAATTTACAATAGCATCAATCTCAGCGTTCCAACCTTACGTAATCTCAGGTGAAGTTGAGCCTCCAGCGAAAAAACTAATTATACCTCAATTCTGCTTACGATTTAACGATATTGAGAATGTAGGAATCACTGGTTCGCACAACACAGGCTTTGTGATGATAGGACAGCATTTTTTCGGCACACCTCAAGAATGGAATCAAGGACAGCTTTTTATGGATATACACGACTTTATTACCATCGGTGTGGGCCTCTCAAAAGAAGAAATAACGATTCACGAAGATTCTTGGGCTGGTGGAGGTTCTTTTGGTTGTAGCCTTGAGTTTTTTAGTAGGGGCGTAGAATTATTCAATCAAGTCTATACAATGTTCGAACAATCTCCAGATGGACCTCGAGAATTAAGTCTAAAAGTTTTAGATATGGGGCTTGGTCAAGAACGCGTGGCGTGGTTTTCACAAGGTACTCCAAACATGTATGAAGCTATATTTCCATATGTTTTATCAAAGTTAAGGGAGCTAACTAAAATAAATTTGGATTTTGATTTATACGATAAATTTTCAAAATACTCCGCATACTTAAATATCGACGAAGTAGACGATATGAATGCAGCATGGGAGAGAATAGCTAAGGATTTAGACATCTCAGTAAAGGAATTGAGAGAGAAGATCATGCCCATGACTGCAATCTATTCAATTGCCGACCATACGAGAAGTTTATTATTTGCTATAAACGACGGAAAACTCCCTTCTAACGTAGGAGGCGGGTATAATCTTAGAGTAATTTTTAGACGGGCTATAAGTTTTATCGAAAAATATAATTGGGATATAAATATTGCTGATGTTTGTAGATGGCATGCGGAAGAATTAAAAGAGTTATTTCCGGAAGTTTCTGAGCATTTGGATGAAATTAGAGAAATTTTAAACGTAGAAAAAGACAAATATTATAAAACAAAAAGAAAAGCTAGCAAAATTTTAGAAAAATTACTTTCTGAAGGAGATATTTCAACAGCGACTTTAATTGAGATATACGATTCCAGAGGTATTAACCCTGAAATGGTTAAAGAAACAGCGAAAAAGTTCGGTAGAACCATAAAAATCCCAGATAATTTTTATAGTTTAGTAGTAGAAAGGCACGAAAAAGTAGAACAAATTCACGCAACAGAAAAAGAAATTGAGTTAGATTTAAACGGTGTTCCAGAGACTGAGTCTCTTTACTATTACGATTATACTAATACTTCAAACAACGCGAAAGTACTTAAAATTATTGATAACATGGTAATTCTTGATCGATCTGTTGCTTATCCTACTTCAGGAGGCCAATTACATGATGTTGGAACTATTAACGATCAAAAATTTGATAAAGTGTTTAAGCAAAATAGCTATATCGTTCATGTTTTATCTGAAAAACCTAGTTTTAAAGAAGGAGATACTGTTAAGATCGAAGTAGATAAAGAATGGAGGACTCAACTCTCGCAACACCATACGGC
>JAUWBH010000218.1 GCA_030605085.1 Promethearchaeota archaeon
GACATTACGGGAAGAGGTCCAAGCTTGGGTACATGAACGAAATAGGCAAAAAATTGGAATAAATTGGAAATTTACTAGAAAACAAGCAGATGTAAAATTCAAGATCAAAAGTATACCGAATTAAACGAAGATGGTACTAGTTAGTTATTTAAGAAAATATATGTCGATTTTAAATAATTAATGGGTCTTTAGAATTTTTATATAAAATATATAACCTCTATTTTTTTAAATGTGAAGTTGATTTATTATTTTAAAGTGAAGGGAGTCTAAAAGTTTCTATCTTTACCCCTCTTTCTTTTAATTTTTTTATAATTTTAGATGTAATAATGAATTCAAACGGAGCATAAACTTCCTGTAGATTTTGCAATTCCAATACACCTTCTGGAAGTTCTGTAATTTTAGTATCATGAAATTCGATTATTTTTAGATTTTTTAAAGCACTTATTTCGTTTGGAATGGATTCTAAAGGACAACCGTTCAATTTTAATACTTCTAATTTTCTTAAGTGTTTAATTTCCTCTGGTAGATTTGTAAGGTTCTTAATAGATGATAGATTTAATTCTACGAGATTTTCAAGCTCCCAAAAAGATTTTGGTATCTCCTTTTTAATAGTTCCCGTGAGATATAAAATTTTCAATGATTTTAAATTTCCAAAGTTTTCAGGTAATTCAAGTTCTTCAGTAAATATGGTTAATTTTTCTAAATTTCTTAATTTTATAAATGAATCTGGGAGCGCTGTAACTTTTCCCCAATCCCAAATATATAAATCTCTTAAAGAAACCAATTCTACTATTACAGATGGAAAAGATTTCAGGGTATCTGCGTCAAAAGATAGTGTTTGAAGGTTAGATAAATTTTTAAAATTTTCTGGAAAAATTTCTAGAGGTATACCCACTATATTTAGAAAATTTAAAGATTTTAAATTCGAAAATGATTCCGGTAATTCGCGTATTCTATTACCGACAAGATATAGGTTTTGAAGGTTAGTTAGTTCTCCAACCGATTCAGGCAATGCTTCAAGTTTTCTTTGTCCCAAAAAAAGTGAGACTATGTATCCGTTTGAAGATCGAAAAGAAAATTTATTATCTAGGGATTTATTATATAATGGTACTGGTTCTCCAATAAAATTCTCGATATCCTTTATCGCGATAAAATTTGAAAGAATTAGATCTACATCTTGATATCGAACTTTTTGAGTACCTTTTATATTCCAATCATTTAATTTTTCCCATACTTTATTTTCTAGAGCATCTAAAATATCTTCTAACCTTATTCGATTTTTTTTATTTTCTAATAAACAATTGAGAAGAATCCATAGAAATTTCTTTTCATTTTCTTGGAATCTTTCTGGAAAGTCTGTATATAGTTTTATATAACTGTTAGGTCCGCTATATTGATAAAAATAATGTTCAACAATATTTTTAGTCCAATACTTTGTTTTAATTAAGGTTTTATTAAAAATTAGTTCGTAAAAAATTAATCCAATGGAAAATAAATCAATACCTTGGTCATAATCTTCTTCAAACAAGTATTCGGGGGCGGCATATTTTATTGTTCCTAAAAATTTTTTTCCTGTAATAGATGTAGAAGCTGTAAAATCCTTAACAACACCTAAATCCATAATGACAATACGATCTTCGGTCTTCATTATATTGTCTGGTTTAAGATCACGGTGAATTAAATCCTTATTATGCATTTCTTTTAATCCATATAGAATTTGCTTACTAATTTGAATTATATTATTAAATGAAAGCGGAGCTTTATCTTCTAACCATTTAGAAAGGGTTTTACCTGAAAGATATTCCATAACTAAAAATAGTTTATTTTCAAATTCGATTAAGTCATAAGATTTTACAACATTTTCTGAGTCAATTTTCATACTTATTTGGAGTTCTGAATCAATCCTAGAAGCTTGATTTGGCTCTGCCAATACCCAATCATTATACATTTTTATGGCAACTTCATCATTTTTTAAACCATAATCAGTATTTCTTTTTAATCTTGCTTTAAATACCTCTCCAGCATACCCTTTGCCTAAGCTTTTAATAACATATAAAAAATCTTTAATTGTTCTGCCTTCCATTTTTCTTCCTTGTCTAATGTTTATAATATTTGAAGATAATTAAATATAAAAGAATGATCTATTCCCAATTATAGAAATATAAAAGTCCTATACGAATCGAGGTCTTTTCGTTTTTCTTTCGTTGCTGAGAAATTTTTCCCATTTCTCTTATTCGGATTTAGTTAGTGTAATTTGAATGCGGGAATCTTCATTTCTTCTTTTATCATCAAATCTTTTCGGTATTTTTTCCATTTATTTACAATTTTTCGAAGTAATCGTTTATGATTTCTCTAAAATATGCAAAAACGGTTAAATCGTTAAAGCCAGAATTAAAATACTTGTGCGTGAATTTCATAAGAATTGATTTATCAAATATATTTTTCCTAATCTTAAAATCAAAAGAGTTAATTCCCAAAAAGATATCTTATAATAAAAATAAGAAATTAAGTAAAAAATTAGACAATTTTGGTAAACGATACATAAAAATATGATGGTTTTAATTAAAATGTCGCATTTATTTCTTTTGTGAAATTGGAAGAATCACCAATCCCTCATAATCTTCAATTTCCATAAAGTTTTTAAGTTTGTTTTCATTCTCAAATTCAAGATTTTTTTTCAGATACGACTTAAGTAAAGATTAATAAATACAATAAAGTAGAAAATAAATTGAATAATAATATAAGAAGTATATTGGATAGAGCTGAAGAATTGCTAAATGATTTAGAAAATGAATATAATGAGTGCCTTTCTTCTCATATTGTCTCAGAAAGGGCAATAAATATTACTCACGAAGTGATTGAAAAATTAAGGAATTCCTTTGACCAAACAATGAGGCGATTTTGGGAAAAAAATATTAGCCCTCTCCTTTCTGATAGGGATCGAGAAAAAGCACGAGTTTATTTTCCAATTACAGATAATGATTTAAATTCTTTTAATTCGATTCTCGGTCGGGGAAAAATAAGAGATTTGAATACTATTCATCCTCAGATTTATAACTTTTTACTCGATCTGCAACCCTTTAAATCAGCAGATAATAAATGGTTATTTGACTTGAGAGAAATTGCAAATAAAGGAAAACATATAAATCTGATTCCGCAAACACGAATTGAAACACAACGAGTTAATGTTTCTGAACCAAATGTGGGTTCAGTGTCTTGGGATCCATCTTCTGTTAGATTTGGATCAGGAGTAAGGATTATGGGAGCTCCTGTAAATCCAAATACTCAGCGAATTGTTCCAACTCCAGAAGTTACTGAACAAATTCAAACTTGGGTAGCTTTTATTATCGAGGGTTTTAGCTTGAATGCCTTGGGTTTCTGTAAAGAAGCCTATAAAAAAGTAAGAACCTTGCTTGAAGAGATGTTTACTCTCTTCTAAGACACTTAAGGGATAATATCTCCTTTTATCGCCATATTTGATTACAATGGAAATCTCCAAACAAAATGGCGTGTAATTTCAGGATTCATTTCTTTAAGTATATTCCCTACGATCTCTGAAAAGTTATAAGGAAATTCATATACATTATCTTCGTTTATAACCATTCCTAAACTTTCTCTCGTAGATTCAATTATTGCTAAATCATCTTCCTCAAATTCCATTTCAGCATTCTCTAATTCTGCTAATATAGAATCGAGATATATGAATTCAGAGATTTGACTTTTATCGTGTTCTCGTTCTATATTATATTTCTTCCCTAAGTTGATTATTTTCTGCTTAAGATCTTTATCATAATTAGCTGGATCTTTACGATTATCAAAAAGTATTAAAAATTTATTTATCTGATCGTCAAATAAATATGATTCAACAGTTTTAAGTTTTCTATGTGTAATTAATTTATCTCTTACATATCTAATCCGTAATTTTAATTGGTTTTCACAAGATAAAACATAATCCTTATAATTTTGGAAATGAGGATTAGTATTTGAACATCTTTTTAAGCTTTTTATATGATCATTCATCGATCTATGCTGAAGATCGTAATTGGGGAAGAATGTAAAACTAATATAACTAACAAAGTAATCCAAATAAATTTTGGAAAAAAGATTGAGTGTTTTCATATCTGCGCATAACCTAAAATCTTCCAAGCTTTGACGAATTGAGGATCTATTTTTATAGCTTTTTCTAAAATGTCTATAGCTTTTTGGTACTCTTCTATATTCCGATAAGCACTTGCTAAATTAAACAACGCAGATTTATCTTTAGGATCGATTTTTACTGCTTCAGTAAAGGATTCAATAGCTTTTTGATATTTTCCCAGCTTATTATATCCTATACCCAGGTTGTACCACGCCCAATTATCTTTTGGGTCAATTTTAACTGCTTTTTCGCAACACTCTACTTCTTTCGCAAAATTTCCTAAATTTTCGTAAGCTACGCCCATATTACTCCATATTACACCATTTTCAACATTGATTTTTATTACTTTTTCGAAACATTTAATAGCTTCTTTAAAATTTCCCGCATCAAATTGATTCATTCCTTCATTAGCCCATTCTGAAAAAGATTTTCCATTAATTTTTTTACTTTCCATTTCAATGTAAACTCCAAATATTAAAAAAAGCTTAAACTAATGACTAAAAATTTTAATACTTAAAATTTTAATTAGTTAAAAAGTTAATGTTTGTGAAAAAAAGAGATTTGCATATTTCTCTTTTATCGAGAGAAGTTTTCGATATCAATACATTTTTTTTAAAAAACTATTACTAGAAAATTGAAACAACATAACCATCGGTCTTAATTTAAAAAAAGTTGTTTAATAGTTAAATCATGCTAGAATTCGTAGTAAACGATTATATCACTCTCAAGCTTGAAAATAGTCGAACGGTTATTTATGTAGGTAATAAAAGATTTAATCATTGTAAGTATATATTACTAGACATTCCTACTGATGTCTTTGAAGGTGAGATCCTGGAGGATATTGATTCAATTGACGAAGCGGCAGAAAGATTGAACCACACATTAGAACGCTCTTATATAAAAGATGTAAAAATTCCGGCTGAGACGGAGTTCTGGGGACATTGTAGCAACATCCAAGCTTGGGCTGAAAATGGATACGATACCCGATTACTTCATTCAAATTTAGCGTTCCCTTTGTTGAAAAGATTAACGGAATTAAAAGATCCTATTGCTGAGAGAAACTTTAAGGAAGAGATTGCAAAAAGATTTATAAAAGGTTATTTGCCTGTTACAACCTATTTAATAAAGGAAGGTTATTTGTTTTATTTAAGCAAAGAGGAATTTGAGTGTATTTTAGACTCAAAGGCTCTTACAGCAATAGATTCAAACGATAAAGACGAGTGGGAAAATTTAGGATATCTATATAATATTAATGGAGAATACTATAAAGCTATAGATGCATACAAGCGAGTAGTGGAAATTGATCCGGACAGTATTCGCACATTGCTCCATTTAGGTTTAGTTTATAGGAAACAAGGTAAATACACTCAAGCAATAGAGGCATACAATCGTGCTTTAGAAATCAACTCAGACCACTTTATAATTTGGCGTGATTTCGACAAATTGTTAGAAGAACCATATTTTCTTTATTTGTTTTTAAAAGAGTTAGCTGAGGATTTAAAACAAAGGTTATTAATTCGTTTAATAATTGGAAATAATAAGAATCCAGATGAAACGATAACTAATTTATTAAGCGCAGAGCTCAAAGATTTAAAGATTCCGCACGTAGTTTATAAAGAGAAGATAGTTGAAATCCAAAATGGACATTTATCGTTAACAAATCAGCAAATTAAAGATATTACTGAAATTAAAGGATTAGAAAAATATAGAGATTTAAACAGCTTAAGTTTACACTTTAATCAAATCTCTGAGATTAAAGGATTACAAAACTTATCTAATTTAAAGCAACTTGTACTCAATTCGAATCAAATCTCTGAAATTAAAGGGCTGAAAAACCAATTTAAATTACAGAAGTTAGGTCTTAAAAATAATCAAATTACTGAATTAAAAGGTCTCGAAAGCCTTAAAAATTTAGAATATTTAAATTTACCAAAAAATGTAATACCCAAAATTAAAGGTCTCGAATATCTAACAAATTTAAAGCAATTAATTCTTAATTTTAATCAGATTAATGAAATTAAAGGCTTAAAAAAATTATCTAATTTAGAATTATTGGACCTCCGATATAATAAAATTACAGAAATGAAAGGTTTGGAAAATCTTACTAATTTGAAAGAGTTATATTTAAGCAATAATCAAATTTCGGAGATTAAAGGATTAGAAACCCTAAAGAATTTAGAAATTATTGATTTAAGTTCAAACTTCAAAATTTCAAAAATCCCTGATTCATTGGAATTATTGCCTTCTCTTAAAAAATTAATTTTAATTGAGTGTCATCTTGATTACTTTCCTGAATCTCTATCAGAAATTATAATAAATTATAGTCAAAAAAATCAATAACATTTATACCAAATATTATCAAATAATATTAGCTTTAATTGAGCTTCTGGGTTAATTTTAGCTCAATAGTAGAAAAGTTTTCTACTAGCAATGATAGAAAGAAATTTTTTCTACAAAAATTAAACTTTACTTACGATGATATCGAGGAATTTGAAAAAACTGATTTTAAACGAGCTTTATTGAGGGGAAGACACACTAAAGAATTTTTAAATTGGCTCAATAATAAAAAACAAGCGAATAAGTGAAACAAATCAGTTAATTTATAGTTTTTTTTTTATATTTTTTATTTTTTCCTTTATTATGTAGGATATCTTCAATTGCTCGATGGAAATCAGGGTCTTGACTATAAATGCTCGTAAGTACTGTTGCGCTAATTATATCGTCTGGATTAATCGCTAAAGATTGTTTTAGCGCATAAATAGCTTTATCATTTTCGCCTATGATGTTATATACTACGCCAAGTCGAATCCAAGCAGTTGGATCTTCTGGATTTAAATCTAAAGAAATATTTTGCGCCTCAATTGCTTTATAATATTCCCCTTTACTTTTGTAGACTAATCCTATGTTGCTCCACGCATCCGCATTTTTTGGATTAATCTCTAAGGCTCGTTTTAAAACTTTAATTGCTTTATCGTATATCCCTTGGTTGTAGTAAGTATATCCAAGTTTGTTCCATGTTTTGGCATCCAATGTTTTAATTTTCAAGGCGTTTTGAAAAGATTCTATTGCTTTATCAAATTTTCTATTATTAAGATATATTTTTCCTTTAGTATACCAAAAATTAAAGCTCATAAATACAAAAAATTAAATACTTGCACTCTATTAAATTTATGTTGGAAATCTTATTTAGTATAATTTTACTAGTTGAGGTAACGCAAAATGGTTAATTGCCAGCATTGTGGAAAAGAAATTACTCCAAAAGTAAAGATATGCCCTCACTGTAACGAACCTAATCCAATACCTTACGTAGACTATAGTTCTTATTTTAAAAATGAGAAAAATGAAAAAATAAATTAATTTTAGTTACAGATTCTATTCCAAAAGAGGGATTACATCGCTTTATCGAAATCTCCTTTATCGAAATCTCCTTTATCGAAATCTCCTTTATCGAAATCTCCTTTATCGAAATCTCCTTTATCGAAATCTCCTTTATCGAAATCTCCTTTATCGAAATCTCCTT
>JAUWBH010000128.1 GCA_030605085.1 Promethearchaeota archaeon
CGTAAATTATAGAGAACAGCAACCAAAGTATAAATTCTGGAAAATTATTGTAAAATATTGCTGAAATCGCTCTATATATAAAGAATATTATGAACAGGGCAAGTAATTGAAATCGTGACCTAAGTTTATCCATTATCTTCAGAAATGTTGTTAAATTTAATTAATAATAAACATAATATTGAATATTATAAAAGAATTTAAATCGTATTATAGATATGTCTAAAAATCCTCCAAATTGTTATATATGTGGAAAAAACTGTGAAAATATACTCGATAGATGCTATTACTGCATTTGCGACACGTTTGTTTGTGATGTGTGCATAAATTCGATAAAAAAAAACGATGCAACTTGGGCCTGCCCAAATTGTAAAGAAGAGCGAAATTTAGATAAAAGTATGCTTTTTCGGGACCAATAAAACCTAAAAACTAAAACAATCGTGAATCGGGCTTTCGAACCCCTCATAAATACCACTTAAAACACCGGTAGATTCGTTTATCGGGTTGAAACTCATGTCTAAGAACATCAAATCGCGCATTCCTTGGAACGCGTTTTTTCGAACAGTCTCGATTTGGTTGTGGCTTAAAAATAAATTATGTAAGCTCGGAAGGCAGCTAACATTTTTAACTTCCTTTATAGAGTTGTTATCTAAGTACAAGTTATATAAATCGGTTAGCCCGTCAAGACCTTCGATTTCTACTATCTTATTCTTGCTTAACCGTAATTTTTCAAGAATACTGAGCGAGTCGAGGCCTTTGATTGTCTTAATCTGGTTTTTGTCGAGGTATAGATATTTTAGACTAGAAAGATTGTCTAAACCCTTGATTTCCGATATTTTATTACTGTCTAGCCATAAGGACTCTAAGGATCTGGAGTTCTCAAGCCCGCAAATCCTCGAAATATTGTTGTCTGACAAATTAAGCAATTTAAGGTTCGGGAGGCTCGCTAATCCGCTCATGTCTTCAATCTGGTTATAAAACAAGGTCAATGTTTTAAGTTTTTTAAGACTGCCTAAACCCTCTATTCTCTTTATCATCGTGTGAGATATCTTAAGGGTTTCCAATCCGACCAGCTCGTCCAAACCTTCAATATCCAGCACGCTTTTTAGTTCGTTTATAGTAACGCTAAGATTCTTCGAATCGTTGTTTAGCTTTATACGGCTCCCGTTAACAACCACAAAATCTCGAGTCATTTTTCTTACAACCATAATTTATACCTCTATAATACAAATTAAAACTTAAAAACTTAACGACTAAAGGAGTTTACTAATTTTCTTTCCACCATAGTAGAAAAGGGGATTTTCCAAGAAACCGGGTGTAATACGTCGGAATAAAACGATTGAACTTATCCCATTCATCTACGAGTTCTTGCTTTAAAATAGCGCCTTCTTCAATCTTAGTAAAAGCTAAAGGTTCATATTCTGGAACTCTAACGGTATCTGAGTATATTTCAGACGGTTTATAGAATCGATGTCGATCAAAGGCGCATATGAAAGAGTCGTAAAGAAATATTGGCACTTCCACACTTTCGTATTCCATGTCTTTTGTAATGTCGTTCCGAGTCATGAAAAACATATTATCCCTAGAGGTACTCCTCTCGTAGCTTAAAGATAACGCGATAACATATTCTATTTTTCTATCAATATCAGGATCCGCTAAATCTAGTTCGAACCTATTCGCGTCCATCGTAAACTTCTGAAATGGTGCTTTTAAAGCTTGACGAGGTGGTAAGAAAGTTTTATAAAGGTTTGAGGCAAGGAGATGATATCCTTTTTCGGTACCGAGGTTTTGAGCAACATATATGCGAACTTTACCGCCGTTATTCTTTATGATTTCCTTAAGTATTAATCGCTTATGAGTGATTATTTTTTTATTATATTTATAAAAGTCAAATAACTGAGAAATTGGTTCACTTTCGTGCTGAATCCATTTCCAGATTATGATGTCCTTGTCGTTGAAATCGTCTTTGTTAAGTTCTATCTTTACAGGTTGGTCATTGATTAAGACTTTATAAAAGATTATAGGTTTACTATACTTATTACTAGAGCGTCCGTAATGTTTCCCTCCTTCGTTAATATCCAATTCACCTATAATTAAATTTTCAATTTGAATTCTTAAAAAGTTATCATCATGTGTTAAAGAAGTTACTCCTTGTTCTGCGGCCATAAGTAATTTATTGCGTAGAGCTATCCTTTTCTTTTTAACAATATTTTGATCTTCTTCATTCTTAAAGCAATTGTCTACGAAAATTCTTATCTTACTTTTGAGAACTTCTAACATTTCCTCGCCTGATTGAACGAAAAGTTGAAGCTTTAGATCAACCGTATTTCGTAAAAAAATCGCATCTTTAACTGCTTTTGAGTTGTAATATTGCTGGAAAAACTGCTCTTGAATCTCTTGATTAAACTCGAGATGGTTTTGAGTAGTAAACGAAGATTCAACAAATTGATTTTTGGGTCATTAAAAGTTTTGGTAAAAAGTTCATCTATCCCCTCAATAATATCTGTATATATCTGGATTTTGTTTTTAGTCGGATTCCAATAGAAGTAACAAATAGAGTATAATTCAGGACTTGCTTCTCTATAATAAAAAGACCCTTTTCTTAAAAGTCGAAAATCGTCTAAAACCCCTTGTTTGAAGCGTTCTCTTTTAGTTTTTAACTCAAATAAATGAGTACAATAAACAGCCCTCTTTTCGCTTTTAATTCGGTCACCATCTCTATTTTCTCCATGAACAATTAAATAACCATTAAGATCATTAATATTACAAACATCGTCTTTAGAAAAAATTACGATATCAGACTTATGCGCTCTCTCTTTTTCCCTATTTTCAGATTTTATTGCCATATAAGGATATTCTCGGTGTATTAGATCTGGGGTAAATTCAGGCACCTTCATTAAATATAAAGAAATAATAGTCTGCAGATCATATTCTGACCAAATAGCACCTGGATTCTCTTTTATAAACAATAAACTATCCAAGATAGATTTATTGACTAATTCTTCTTCGGGGTTATCTTCTCGTTTCATACCATCAAATAAAATTCTTATTTTATTAAATAAAAGATAAAGACTTTTAAATGTAAACATTTTTCGTAGGAAATCTTACTATGGATAGGTAATAATTCATACTATGCTTTAGTAACGCTTCATACCATAATTCTTTTTATATCTAGAATAGAATAATATAAGTAGAGCAACAAAAAAATAGATGTATAAATATGAAAAATAAATGTCATCAAGAGTTAGCAAAATTGGTAGCTACTTCTGGTCTTGTTAAGTTTAATCAAGACCAAGTTTCTAAATTAATCCAAGCTTCGATAGAACCTGATGAAACTAATAAACAAAGGATTATGGAAAATATTATAGATGCCTTGACTATACCGGTAGAATGGTTAGTCAATCACACTATCAGAGCAAAGGATTTAGCTATTCGGTGTGTTTGGAGTGCTTATGAATCAAGACGGAAAAATGATCCTTCCTGGACACACTACTTGGGATGGGCTTTCCATTACATAGCTGACTGGGGAACCCCACAACATTCTCCTATCTCAAGATCAAACCCCGTTCCAGCCATGACGGGTTTAGGAGCAATCATTGGGGGTGTTCTAGGCGGGTTATCTAAAGATGGTAAGGAGTTAGGTGAGGTTTTAGAAGGGATAGCTAAGGGAGCATTAATAGGTGCAGGTATCTCTGGTGTGGCTGGAATAGTTGGTCTAGTAATTGAACATAATGAATTTGAGATTCGATGTGATGCAAGATGGGATAACAATTTAAATCTAATCAAGAAAAATTTCAACAAGATTAAAGAGCAATTTATTCCGCCTAATAAAATAGGTCTAGCGTTTGAAAATCTTGAGATATTATTAGGTAATTTACGTTTTGAATGTAATAATTTACAACCAGATTGGATATTTAAGAGTTCTGACATAGATTATTCTAATTACATGGCTGTTATAGCAAGAATAATGAGTTTTGCATGTCAAATAGTGGTGAGGTAATTTTTTTGACTGAAGAAATTGAAAATATTGTAGATAATTTAAAAACTAAACAGATTCAAATCATTGAAAGGTTTAATCCCGAACTTGACTTTGGGAGACCAATTCCTTCTTGGGAGCTAAAATTAAGAATCACCAAAGGTAAAGCGCGTATATATGCAGGACAATCCGTTTATCCTCCCTTAAATGCCTTATTGGATTTAGGAATTTTAAATAAACTTGATGGAACTACTAATTACATGCTAACTCAATTGGGTGAAGAAATCAGAAAAGTGATCACACCAAAAACCGAAGAATCTATCCCGACTAGTTCAAGAGAAAGAATGAGTTTTATCCAAGAGGAGATAAGCAAGAGAAAATTGTTTTCTCAGAATGAATATGCTATGAAGACTTGGACAGAAAGGTATTCTTTAGTTACCCAGAAATTTTATACCGCGCTAAAAGAGGAGAGTGAGATTTCTAAAAAGAGATTTGTAACTGCTCTTGGTCTTACTACATGGAACTCATTTTATCAACCCAAGTTAATAAGTATTAAGGATTTCCTTAATATGTTCCATTTTTCTGAAATAATTGAAAAAAGCCATATCTATGTTATTTGCCAATATTTTCAATGGAAATACTATCCCTTAGATAAAGATTTATGGTTTGTGAGTAAAAATCTTAGTTTTTGGAGGGAAAGATATAATGATTTATTCAGATATAACTTTAATCAATCTCCAAAAAAAGCTTTAGTTAATAATTCAATGGATTTAGATGATATCACGCAACTGACAAAGAAATTTTTGAGAAATAGGAAAAAAATTGTTAAAAAATCGATTTCTGATTTAGCAAATGAGATACTCTTTCAGAAAGGTCATTATTGGGACGAAAAATATAAAAATGATTTTAATTGGATAAAAAAAAGGTTAAATTTGATCTTGTTTTAAACAAGAAATTATGTTTGATTTACCTTTCACATTCCTCACCAATCTTTTGTTATCATAATTTTTATTTTCTATTTAATTATATTATATCAAGTCGGTGGCTAAATACCAAAACAGAATGTCTAGTAGACACACAGCCTAAGTTTTTTTGGACAAAATACTTTAAGAAAGCCGTGGAGATCAAACCCGATGATCATATAGCGTGGAATAATATGGGACTTGCATATAACAATAAGGGAGAGGATGGGAAAGCTCTTGAGTGTTATGAAAAGGTCGTGAAGATCTATTCCGAAGACCCAGATGCGTGGAATAATTTGGAACATATAAATTTTTGAAAAGTAGGGAGTTAAATCAGGCGGAGAAGATATAAAATAAAGCCTTAAAAATAGCTCCAAACCGAGGAGATATGGATTCTAGATTGACTAGATGGCAAATTTCTATTATTAGAAATGCTAGGTATGTAACTTATCTGAAGCGGTAGATAAAAATCCTTCCGAATCGCATGGATTCATCTTGGCAGAGCTAACTAAAATTAAATCGTGATTATGACTGAGAAAAAACCACTTTTTAACCCACCGGAGAATTTTAAATATATGTTAAAATCATATTTAAATTTAAAGAAAACATTGTGATTATAATTATGGAAAGAAAGGAATTAATATCTCAATTAATAGAAAAAGGTAAAGAATTAGATTCAGAGAATAATGTCTATATTAAACTCAAAATAAGTGAACCTTATGAGGAAAGAGTTTATAATATTCAATCAGTATCAAAAAGAAAGCACGAAATTAGTTTTAAAATCGGAAGGGAAATCGAAACGACAATTTCCATACAAAACCTATTAAATCATCTTGAAAATTGTAGCGAAGATGATAATCTAGTTTATGAGATTAATAATTTACACTCTCTAGGATTTCGTAGTTTTGAGATTAGTAGCTTTGAAGTGATTGATGGAAATATATATTTAAATAGTCTTCTTTATCCAGAACCTGTGTTATAAGTAATAATAATGATTTCATCCTCTTCTCTATGCTAGACTCGTAGAAGTATCTTTAACGGTTTAGGAGAAGCCTGCTCAAAGGATAGATTACAAATTTTTTTAAATATTAAGAATATGTTCAATCGCTTAGATTTTTATATTTTTAATTGTATTAATTCTCTTAATGGATTTTATATTTCTAATGTGTTTATTATAGGGTAAGAAAAAAAAATAATGAATTCTTCTAGTATTTAGAGATTAATTAAATCGATTTCTTTTGAATTTATAGTATTAAAATATTGATGATTAAAATAAAATAATTAAAGTTGTTAAATAATATATGAGTGAAAAGAAACAAGATGTAAAAAGAAATTATTTTCGTTATATCTTAAAAAGAGGTAATAAAATTGTTTATTTTGGAGTCACTAATGACTTAAAAAGGAGAGTTTCTGAGCATAAACGAGAAGGATTAAAATTTACTTCTATGAGTAAAAATGGACCTGCGGTCTCAAAACAGAGTGCTTTTAATTGGGAAAGAGCTAGTATCAAAAAATATAAAAAGTCACATGCAAGTAAATCGCCAGAATATAACAAATAATAAACCTAAAAACTTTTTCAAATATATTTATAGTAGTGAGCTAATGTATTAGAAATGAATGCTATAGAGAAAATAGATCAGAAATTAAAAAAAGATCATCCTGAAGTCAAGATTCTCAGTATCAATCATGATAATATAGAAGTTGAACTCTTCGGTGAAGCGATTAGAATAAATGATGAGGACTTTGATCTTTTTTCAAAAATCCTAGATCATTATAAGGGAGATTCTAACATTGTAATAAAGTTAAAAAATTCTTCGATTTATTTTAAGAATAAACTTATTTTCTTTACACAGATGGAACGAAAATATAGAGATGCTCTTTTTACATTATTTGGAATTGATATTGAAAAAGAAGAATTTGATTGCAATTTTAACGGAAAAAAACTTTCAATTGAAATGGGTAATTTAAAAGATCTAAATTCCTATGAAACTGACAATTTTAAAGATTTTGTTGAAAAAATGGAAAAAGAGGATTTAGATATAGATCTGCATATAGGTGGAATATTAATTAATCTTATTAGCGGATCAGATAACCCAATCGAGTATTATCTTAAAATCAATAATGATATTGACCAGTTAAATAAGCGAATAATTACAGAGGAAATTATAAATTTAGTAAATTTTGTAATTTTTGAATTTTATAGAAATACGGGAATAATGTTTAGACTAGTTGATAGTAGTATCAATTCACAATCTTTTATTGATTATAGATCTTATAATATTAGTAAAAAAGTTGTAAAACCAATTGAAGTTGGAATATATCGATATATTGATCCTTTTTTGTTAGATATGATTTATGAAGGGGAAATAACTCCCTCTCCATTTTTCAAGTTTTTATCCTATTACCGTGTGTTTGAATATTTTTACGATAAAGCTCCTATGGGTAAAGTCATCAAAGATATCAGGAGAATAATTATAAAACCTGAATTTGCAAGTGATTTGGAAGGTTATACAAAAAAGATTTATGAAATTGTTAGGAATAATACATTAACGGCAAGGGAAGTGGATAAACTCAAAGCTTTATTAATTGAATTCATTGAACCCGATATTTTAGATAAAATTGATGATAAAATAACTAATCATATGAAAAAGAGAATCATTTTAGATGGTGGTTTAGAATTACCTTCAATTATTAATAAGGGATCTTTGAACTGGAAAACTTGTGCAGATAGAATCTATGATTTAAGAAGAGCAATTGTTCATTCAAATCCAAACTTTTGGAAAAAAGATAAAAAACCAATCCATTATACTAAAAAGAATTTTGAGTATGTCTGGACTGAATCAAATTTTTTAAGAATTCTCTCAGTTGAGCTCATTGGAAAAGCAACTCTTGATTTTTATAAAAGTCTAACGGGAAACATAAAATAGGAATGGAATCCCTGTTATCAATTGCATTAGTTAATGTCTCTTCGATATTTTGGAAATATCCGAACGAATCTAAAAACTTTAGGAGGTTTGTGTGACTTTTACCTTGCTGATGCATCAATTTAAACGTCTCATAACAATACTTTTTTACAATGTTATTGGTTTCCTCATTTTCTTTTAAAGGGCTTAACGCTTCGAGAGCTGTCCTTTGTTTATCATCTTCCTTATCTTGAATAAAAATGCCAATTACAACACATAATCTCTTAAAAGTATCGAGATTATGTTGATTGAAAGAGGATTCATAATTAATCTTCCTTAGCTCATTTGTTATAGAATGGAGTGCGCTTCTTATCATGTCAGGAGCTATTTCCCCCGTATCGATCATACTAATATATTTATTTATCTTTTCATAATTAATTTCTTTAAATCTATGATCACCAGATTCGTAGTATTCTTCCATATCATTGTCTTGATCGTAATCTATATCTCTAAACGCTTTGTATTCTAAATCGACGCTTAATTGAGAATAAATATTTGTAATATAGGTGTCTGCTGTTTATTGTTCGTTCCAACCGAGATAACTATTGTAAACAACCTTATTGCGAAGATCGTACAATTCTTCCAATTTAGAGGTTAACCACTGTTCTTTTAGGAATAAATGGCGAAAAAGGCTCCAATTACTACTAATGATTGTTTTTAAATCTAACAGGTCAGTATAAAAAAGGTCAGAATCCCCTCTGATGGACATCCATTTTTTGTTTTTCTCATTGTCTTTCCGTTCTTTAATCTTTTCGTTGATTTTTTTGTTGATTGTCAATTTTTTCCAAAAATTTGTGCCAAACTCGTCCTTAGCTATTTGTTCTATGAACAGTCTAAGAAAATTTTCAAATACAAAAAGGTTATAATAGATTTCTGACATCTCGCTGCCTTTATCTATAAATTCTGACGGAAGCTCGAATGTGAAGTTCTCTTTCTCTTTCGATTTTCTTAGCTTCTTTGGATTCATTATTAAACAAATTTATCATCTCTATTAAAACTCTTTTTTCTAATTAGTTTTAATAAGATTTACCTTACAGTCGAAACATGTTGTTGAAAGAAAATCGAACACCCGTAACTTTTATAATATTTCTTATACCTACCTCTACCTAACTTGTTATTATATATAAAAATTCACTTAGTCTCTTACTTATTTAAATATTCGATTTAACTATAAATTTCATAGTAAAATAAAAGGTAATCCAATTTTATGGAAAATATAAAATATACTGATAGACAATTAGACATTTTAAAAATTCTTAAAAATCAAACATTTAGTCAAAAAAATCTTTCTGATATGTATCAAGGGGCAATAATGGCTAAAGGTTATCATGAAAATCCTGACTCTTTATATCAAGCAGCTCATTCTCTAAGAGAATTGACTGATTATATGACAAAGCATTTGAAGAGAATTGGTGCTAAAGATCGAAAAGATCAAATGAGAATTTTTATCGAGGATTTCGATCCATTGGGGGGTTTAAAACAAGAAGCTGTTATAAATCAATGGCTTGATCTATATGACTATTTCGTACAACTATGTCATCATCACGATAGTATATCACCTCCGGAATTATTCGAAGAAAAATTATATCAACTTGAAAATGTAATTCTAGCGATTCATGGGCCGATATCAGTCCCTATTGCCGAGCTTGATAGATTGATAGAGAACGAGAATCCTACAGTAGAAGACCTCGAACTAGTATTGTCTCTAATTAAGAATTTATCTTCTTACGAATATTTCTTTAAACAACTCAAACACCCTAACTGGCTTGAACTATTAGACGAAAAAGGTGTATATAACAATACTCCAAGATATGGTGAAAGAAGTATCGAGCCACTATTTTTATTAAAAATTGTTAAGAAAAAACCGGATAAAGTGTTAGAAATTATAAAAAGGCACTCAGAGACAGATCATCCCGGAGCAAGAGTTAATTACATAAAAACCCTTACTCAAATGCCAGCTGACTCCATAATTCAGATGATTAAACCGTTAAAAAAATGGATTAATTCCCAAGATAATTACACTCCATCACTTTTTTTTGCTTTAGTAGATTTGGTATTAAAATTAATACAAAATGACAAAGAAGATGAGCTGTTTGATTTAATTAATATGATGTATGCTATCAAAGCAGAAATTCTAAAAAATGATGAAAAATTAAGAAAAAGATTAGATGAGATTTTTGATAAAAGGTGGAAAAATGGAAATATCGAACAATATGGTATGGTAGATCTTTACCAAGAAGATTTAGGTGGGGAGTTTCAAGAAAAGTTCGAAATCTATTCGTACGAATCAATGATCAGAAAAATCTTATCAGACTTAATAGAAAAGTATCCTATTAAATCTTTAAAATTGTTTTTAAAAAATCTAAATTTCTCTATTAATTTCTTTTTAAAAAACAAAGATAGAAATAATATAGATGATCACTCCTTAATTTGGAGAAATAATTTAAAGGAGGAGCCAATCAGTAAAACTTTTCGAAATGTCCTCATAGATGTTGCCATTGAAATCATTTTATACATCGGTAATAATGTAAAGGAAAGATTTCCAGATGTAATTTTGGAACTACAGAAATATAATAACTTATCCTTTAGGCGTCTAGAATTCCTTGCCTATAACAACTTTCCTGAATTATCTGCTGATCTTATTAACAAAATTGAACTTAAAAATGAACACTTTAAGACAATTGATGAAAATTACGAATTATTCCATGTTTTTGATTCTTTTTTCGATCAATTACCAGATGAAACTCAAAATTCTTACTTAAAATATATTACTCAGGGAGTGAAAAAACAAAAAAAGGCTTTGAGGAAGAGTAAATGGAATATAAACCTGCCAAAGCCAAAGAAAGAAGATATAGATCGCTATATAAAGCACGATCAAATAAGAAAACTCAAACCCATTAGAAAATATATTAAACAAGATTTTCTAAAAAAATTGGGTATTGATTTTACAGAAATTGATAAAGTAAACCTTTTTGAAGAAAGAGGAGTTGTTTTTGGAACTAAAAGTCCTTTATCTGAATCTACGATTGAAAATTTTACCATAGAAGAGTTAAAAGCGTATTTACTTAAATATGACGAAGAGAAGAGTTTTGATTTTGATAAAATTGGATTAGGGCGTCAATTAGAAAATAATGTACCAAAAAGACCTAATGAATTTATAATCATGCTTAATGATGCGGTAAATCAACCCAAACTTCATAAGTATATATCTTTCATAATAGCTGGATTAAATAAAGCTCTAAAAGGAAATCAAAACTTAGATATTAATAGTTTGTTTAAAATATTTAAAATTCTACTAAGTGAAGATTTTGTTATCGATAGTGAGCCACTCTTATTTAAAGAAGATACAAGTAGAGACATTATAAAGAGTATAGCTGATTATTTCTTTGAAAATTTAAAAATTGAAAGGATTTCTATTGATTTCAAACAAATAGTATGGGAGTTGATCGTAAAACTTTTAAACGTAAAGGATATTAATAATGAGGCAGAAACTAAGGCTATACAAGGTAACTGGATGCCTAGAGCCATGAGTTTAAACTCAGTATATGGAATTGCTACCAACACAATATTTGCTTACATATCTTGGGTTATGGAATTTGGCCCTGGAAAATATAAACTTGAAGAAAATAAATTGACAAAATTCTTCCCTGAAATACTAGAAGTTATTGAAAATCTCTTAAATGAGCCCCTATATACTACAAAATATATAATTGGAAGTAATTTTTATTACTTATGCCATTTAGATTTAGATTGGGTGAAATGTAAAATAAATATTATCTTTCCTCACGATAAAGAGCACTTAGATTATTTTGAGGCTGCTTGGTCAGGCTTTATCGATTATAATAGTATTGTTGTCCCATTCTTTGAGCTATTAAGACCTAGTTATTTGTACGCTTTAAACCTAATAAATGAAGAGTTTAGACTTATTCCTTTTTCAAAAGACCATTTTATAGATCAAATTATGATCTTGTATATTAATGATTTAGAACAATTGAATGATGAGCACTCCTTAATATTTAAATTTTTTAATACGGCTTCAGGAGAATATAGAAAAATTGCGATTAGGAACATTGGAACCAATCTAAGTAAATACCAAGATAAAGAGGATTTTGAAAAGATAAAAAATCGTTTAATCAATCTCTTTGATTATAGATTAAAAGAAGCAAGTAGTGAAAATATTGCAAACTATATAGAGGAATTGCATGGTTTCATTTATTGGTTTAGAAACTCAATTTTTGAAGAAGAATGGACGATCAATAGGCTCCTTGAAATATTGAGACTTTTAAATGACTCATTTAAAGAATCTTATTTTATTCCTGAAATTTTGGAAGATTTTGCTGAAGAATATCCAGTTCAAGTAATTGAATGCATAGAGATAATTATTAAAAAAGAAATTAAAGATGGGTTTCTTATATTCGAAAATAAATATAAAAGTATGCTAAAAGATGTAATAAACTCAGAAAATGAAGAAGCTAAACAAAAAGCTGTTCATTTGCTTAACTACCTCCTAATAATGAATCTTCACAACTTTAAGGATCTCTTGACCGATTAGTTTTGAGTAATTGTTTTATTTTTATCGACTCTCGAGAATCATATTGAATTTTATATAAAATCGCAAAGTTTTGTGGATTATCTCTTTATTGTATTGGAGTATCTTTTTGTAGTATATATTGTCCAGACTATAAAAGAAATATATAAAACTTCATAATGATTTATCCAAATAATTACAGAAATTCAATGAGTGTTTTAAGTGTATGATATTTCATTTATGGATTGGAGATCTGATATTGAGCGTAGTATAATTAAAGGAAATTGGGTTCTCGTTTATAATAAACAACAAAACCAATATGAAGATTATTGGATTTGTTCTGCTCTCATCCCAAATGAACGCATAAAAGAAGCTTTAAATTCTGATAACTGGGACATATTTTTAGGACAAGGACATCCTGACTTTGGCTCATCTGCACCAGATTTTAAACCAAAATATCTCAGGTTTGGTAATTTCGAGAACATTGAACCCTTGGTGTATTATAGGACATTTTATGATGTAAAAAAAACTTATCTGGAGTTATCGCAAGAATTTATCCACTATTACAATCTGTATTATGATCTTGACAACCGCACGTACATAAAAGTACACAACGACGGAAACGAAGAGGATGTCGTAATAATTAAAAACGATTTGATAAAAGTCAAACTAAAGTATCTTAAAGAATATCTGGCAATTAAAGAATCTCATTTGGCTATATATTTTGATTTAAAAGATTTACCGAAAGAAATTTTACAGAGTTGGGATTAAAAATAAAGAACCAGCAAATTAAAGGAGATAACTTCATATATTTCATTGATTTAGCAGATAGTGGTATTTATGGTTTGACTAAAAATCGAAATGCAAAATCTTCTTCAAGATTTTATGGCAAAGTCTTAATATCTGGTAAGAAAGATTTTGTTCCCGATATGTGGGGTAGAAATAAAGAATTCCAAGAATTTATAGTAGGAGTAGATAAAAATGGGAGCGAGATTTTCTTGGCTTGCGATTCATTCAAACTTGGGCCCAACAAATTCATTCTTCCTGTTTTTTTTAAAAGGGAGGTATTAAAAAAATATTATGATAATCCTGAAAAATATACCGTAGGAGATAATTATATAAATTGTATATCTTTTTGGAATTTGAGCATTGACAATAATCACGAGAAGTATGTAGTTGTGCTATTAGGAGATTTAGGAAAGATTCTTTCTAATAAGGAGCAAATGCATTGGAAACACTTCAACCTCCCTCCAGAAGGTGGTTTAAGCAATATTTCTTACAGAAGATCGTTTCAATGCGAATTTCTCCCTCCTGTGAGAAGCGATCTATTATTTAAAGAAAAATATAGAACTTTCAATATCCTCTGGGCAAAAAAATTCAGCTGGTCATTATTTATGCCTTTACATGAAGCTGATGTCCATTATTTTAAACGATTAAGAATTCCATTAAGTGAATCTTCTTCCGAATTCGAAGAATTAACCTTATGTTTGACAAAAATAATAATTGACTCTTTGAATGAAAAAGAACTTGAAAAACAGACTTTAAGCCCAAATGTAGAAAACTCACAAGGAGGGATAACAAAATTAGAGATTTTTCTTGATTCACATAAAATCCGTAGCTATAAAAAGCAAATTTCTTTTTTAAGGGATTTACAAGCACTTAGATCGTCAAGCGTAGTTCATAGAAAAGGAAAAAACTTCGAAAAAATAGCTAAAACATTCAAAATTTATGAAAGAAATACAATTGAAATTTTTGATGATATTTTACGGAAGGCGTTGAAATTTTTAGAATATTTAGAAGAAAGTTTTTTAATCGTAGGAGTAAACAAAAAATATTTTTATAAAGATTAAGTCTATTGCTCTTCTCCTTCTACTCTCAAAACATCCTTGCAAAACCTTTGAAAGTTTTCTTATCTTTAAATTTTATAGAACAAATCTGGAATCAAAGTTTTAAAAGTAAGAAGACCTTAATTATAATATACTAATTATGCCATATTTAAGAAATCCTTTTCCAATTTTAAAGAAGTATACTGATCTTAGAAGATATGAAAGCCAACTAAATCAAGCAATGGAAAAATTCTTTAACGAATTTTTTGGTAATTACGAAATACTCTCTATAGATAGAGTTTTTAACACTTTTTGGGCGTTAGTAGATGATACAAAACTTTTCAACCCCTTAGGTTGGTATGATACTTTTGCTATTTTTATATTACGCATATTTCCTACTCAAATTCTATTAGATGAGGGTAGAATCATCCAAGAAACACATGATATTTTTATAAACTGGTTTTTATATCTAGCAAAAAGAATAATTCCAAATCAAAAATATTTGTCAAATAATTTCTTGACTAAACTTATCACAGATGATATTATAACTGTTCCAGATTTTGAGGCAGCAAGTTCTTTACTGCATGAAAATGTTGACTTAATTCAAAATTATGATTACCCAGATGTTCTTTCTGATGATAGTATTCCTCTTGTAGAACGTTTACGGATATTCCGAGCATATTATGTAGGATTTTATGAGTTATTTAGAAGAAAGTGTGTATATATAGAAAAACAGATTTATAGATGGGAGAATAGATCACATCCTTTACACTCAATTAGAGATATTTTTCAATTATACAATAATAATGATAGAACACCTCCTGGTTTACCAAGAGAAGCATTGAAAGTTTTAATCCATATTAGAAATTCTTGTACTCATAGAAATATGACAGTATTAGGAGATGGTTCAATAAGAATTAGAGATTATAATAATAGGGATGAACTAACATATGAAGATCATCGAGACATTGTTCAATTAAATGAGTTTTATCACGCTCTTTTAGTATTGGATAAGGGATTTGACGCTATCGCTCTTGTAATTATGCTAAAAAGGAGAATCGAGAATTTGTATGTGTCGTATGGAAAATTAATTCAGTGTCCTGACTGTGGAACAACGAATTATTATTGTATTTTACCCATCATTACTCTGATTATATGTAAAAAATGTAAATTCCCTTTTAATCCAAATCAAATATGAATAGATAAAGGGAATAATCTAGCTATCAAGTAGTGGCATTATTAATGTATTTTTTTTCTTAATTCTTATTAATGGGTTTCAGATAATAAAAAAACAATGACGATTTCTTTAAACTCAAGCTATTTTCTTTATTTTTTAGTAAAATTGAGAATCTGAGTATGATCATTTGATTTGACTTGTTTTCAATAGTACGCGATATCCTAGCATGATATTGCCTTCCACCCTTGAAATCTGCATTATAACTACCAATGGGAATGTTTTGGATTTCACTTAAATCGAATTTTCCATCTTTTTTTATGAAAAATTCGAAATTTAAGAATTCTTGAGAATTAATAGTTCTCGATTTTATATCAAATCCAAATCCTTTTTGACAATATTGATTAATCAAAGATAACCTTCTTTGAACATCACTGCTTATCTTTTTAGGAAATTTGACTAATTCTTTGTGTTTTGTTCTAGAAAACAAAACTGCTGGCTTATCTATGGCTAATCCAAACCAAAAATATAGGTGATTAACCTTTCGGAGCAAAAAATCTGGATATCTAATATTTCTATCTCGAAATTTCAGATGGCCTTCTTTCAGTGATTTTTCACAAGTGATATGGTGAATATTATAACTTTTTTTTGTAATTGGTGAAGGAACAAACAAATTTTGAATTCCTGGGAAAAAGATGATTTTTTCACCTTGTGAGAAAACAATTGTTCCAATTAAATAGTTTTGCCCATCTTTTTTTAGAAGGATAGTGTGATATTGTCCTGGTGGTTTTCCATAGTCTATGAGAACTTCAAGGTGTCTTAAATATGGATTTTTTTTATAAGTTTCTTCTGGAAATTCCTTCAGAAATTTCTTAACCTCCTCAAGATCTTCTGCTTTAAATGCTAAAGTTTCATCACAAAGGTTATCGCAAAGGTTATCTATTACATTTCATACATCAATAGGAGATTTACTATTAAAAGGTTATTTATATTCAACATATGGATAACGTCATAACTTTATCCGGTTGAGAATAACATCCTCAAGTTTCCTACTAATAATTTCCCTTTTTTTTATTAAAACCTCTCTTATTTTTATACACATAATTATGAAGAGATTAAGTATGGAATTCCATCTAATATTATTATGTATGATTATGGTTAAAAAAAGATAGGTTAGAATTGATTGTTTTAATTAAAAAAAGTCAGAATTTTTGTAAGTAAGAATCGCCTGAGCTGTTCTTTTGATGTTACGAAGCCTTTGAAATCCCCAAGTTCGTTCGGCAGGAAAATTTTACGCTTTATGTGATAATGAGCTCTGGTTATATCTGTTCCAAGCGCTTCGAACACGCGAGAAAGAACTTGCAAATTATAGTCGAGAGCAACGAACGACAAAGCAATAATCAGCCCCGCCACGATATTGTCTTTTGTGTTTTTAAACAACGGGAAAAAGGTTTTACACAGTTTGTTGGTCGTATTCTCGAAGGTAGAATCCAAGTTAAATTTGGTAATTACCTTATTGATCAGTTGAGACACCAGTTTCTCGCGATTTCGCTTGATATATTCGACGCAAAACGGATTAACGACTAGCAAACCTTCTCTAAAATCGCTTAGAGTAATGCTTGAGGCTCGACAGAGGTCGAGAGGTTTAATTATCACTCCCTCCGACCTAAAAACCACATAAACAACAACAGGCGCCAATAGCGATACGTTCAAAAACTTTATATTTTTTTTAAGGCTGGATTTAACGCGATAAAGTAGGTCTTGGCAATCTTTCCTATATACAGCCATATCGTACAACTCTAAATCTTCTACGATCGATTGAAACGCTTCAGCGAAAGGAAGGACATGTGATAAATAATTATAATTTATTTTGGTAGCAGATATATCGAGCGACCTACCGATTTGTGCGTACGATACTTCTTTTTCCCTTAGAATTTCGATATGGTTTAATATTTTTTGAGATAACATTAGAACTACAAAACAACGAAAGTATTTAAATAAAAATAATAACTTTTAAGAAAAATCTTTTTTTTCTATAATCCGGATTTAATGAGTATTAGACAATATTCACAAATTTCAAACATTTTCATAAAGAATTTTTCTTTAAATACTCTCCCTAGATAGGTGAATTATGATAACACCTGAGCTCGTGAAAAAAAGAAAATCGAAAAATGGTGAGGCACAATGCGTCATTTGTGCCGGAATAAGCGTGAATATCAGAAAAGTTGGCTCCAACTTCGTCGTAGTGTGCATAGAATGTTTAGCTAAATTCACTATGATAGAACTCGA